>CAVIVH010000035.1:0-9776 GCA_963646185.1 bacterium
CTCTTCCAGTATTGTCAATGAACTTTACCGTTGTGTTCCAAACGGACTGCAAATATACGCACTTTTTTTCTTCTTCCAAATTTTTCGGGAATTTTTTCAAAAAATTTCAGTCCCGCGGCGCCTTCCCCCTATCATATGCCCCCTCACGCAGCCCCCTGCACCGGCGATTTGACAAAAACGGAAAGGATGACTATATTTGGGAACATATGGAAACAAAAACAGTTACACACGATATGGAACCTATTCTTGACAGATTTCTGAGATATGTGGGCGTGGACACCCAGTCCTGCGAAGAAAGCGAAACCCAGCCCAGCGCCGCCAAAGAGCTCGACCTCCTGCGCATGCTCGAAAAGGAACTTAAGGACATGGGCGTCGAGGCCAGCCTGGACGAATATGGCTATGTGATGGCCCGAATCCCCTCCAACATGGACAAAAAAGTGCCGGCAGTGGGCTTCATAGCCCATGTGGACACATCTCCCGATGCTTCGGGCAAGGATGTGAAGCCGCAGATAATAAAGGACTATGACGGCGGCGACATCGCCCTGAAGGGAGCCCCCGGCCTGTACCTGAAACCTTCGGAATTCCCGGAGCTGCTCGACTGTAAAGGCCAGACGCTGATAACCACCGACGGCACCACCCTTCTCGGAGCCGACGACAAGGCCGGCGTGGCCGAAATCATGGACGCCGTCCAGTATATATGCGCCCATCCGGAGTTCCGACACGGCGAGATCAGAATCGGATTCACCCCGGACGAGGAGATAGGCCGCGGAGTGGTGAAGTTCGACGTGAAGAAGTTCGGAGCAGACTATGCCTACACCATGGACGGCGGAGCGGTCGGAGAGCTGGAGTTCGAGAACTTCAACGCCGCTTCGGCAAAAATCCGGATTCAGGGACGCAATGTCCATCCCGGCTATGCCAAGGGCAAGATGAAGAATGCGCTGAGCATAGCCTGCGAACTCAACGCCTTGCTCCCCGCCGGAGAAGTGCCCGAACAGACCGAGGGCTATGAAGGCTTCTACCACCTCACATCCATAAGCGGCACCGTCGAAGAGACCTCGATGTCATACATAATCCGCGACCATGACAGGAAAAAGTTCGAGGACAGGAAGGCCGTGATGCAGAAATGCGCCGATGCCATAAACGGAAAATACGGTCGCGGAACGGCCACAGCCGTCATCAAAGACCAGTACTACAACATGAGGGAGCAGGTGGAGCCGCACTACCATATAATCGACATCGCCGTGGCGGCAATGGAAAAGGCCGGCGTCAAGGCCAGAATCCAGCCCGTGAGAGGCGGAACCGACGGCGCGAACCTCAGCTTCATGGGACTTCCCTGCCCCAACATCTTCGCCGGCGGAATCAATTTCCACGGCAAGATGGAGTTCGTCCCGCTCGAGTCCATGCAGAAGGCCTCGCAGGTGATAGTGAACATTCTCGGCGGATTCGCCGAAAGAGACTAAAGAGTCACGGAATCGGGGAGAGCCTCTGAAACAGGCTCTTCCTTTTTGGCAGCGCTCGCGGACCCGGTTCCGCGGGCGTATTTTTTCTCATAGCGCAGGCGATACTTCTCCAGCCTGGCCGCGTCCTTGCGGTCCTGCTTTTCCTGACGCATAAGCTCGGCAAGTTTCTTCGCACGGAGCTTGGCAGCCTTCTTCTCAGCCTTCACCGCGGCCTTCGCGGCATCCAGGCTGTCGAGGCGAGCCCATTTCGCGTCGCGGGCGGCCTTGCGCAGCGCAGCTTTGGACAGAGCCTCCTGCCCGGCACCGGCCGATGTGAGGGAATCCGGCAGCGCGGCGGCGGAAACGGCGGAAGAATCGGCCTTGTCCGCAATCTTTTCCATGTCTATGGACGAGGCTCCCGCAGAGACAGTGTCTATGGCGGCCGAAGCGGCGGAAAGGCTGTCCGCGGCGGGCTCCTCAGCGGCCTTCAGCGCGGCCAGCGAATCGGCGTGCGCCTTGCGTTCGCCAATCTCCTTATATATGCCGCCGATATAGCCCGGGTAATAGATCTCAGTCTGCTTGAACTCGGCCTTCGGTCTGGACGCATAGACCTCGCGCTGCGAAGTCCGCGGCTCGAAGGTGATTATGTCCGAAGGGGACGACGGCCGCAGTTCCGGCTGCCAGTTGAATCCCTTCAGCTGACGGTCCGCCGCCTTCAGCTGGGCCAGCGGATAGACATCGTTCTTGGCCTGGTCGAAATAGAATATGTCGTCCAGATTGCCTTCTTTCAGATTGGCTGACAGCAGCTTGGCCTGGCTCTTGTTGACGGTGGCATAGGTACTGTCCTCCTTGATATAGAAGATGGCGTCCACTCCGCCGGTGGCGTCGAAGCGGCTCAGCCCGCCGTCCTCGCCGAAATAGGCCAGCATCTCTGTGCTGCGGATCTGGTCATGGCAGCCGGGAGCCTCCTCCACCGTGATGAAGGCGTCGGACATGAGATAGGCCTTGTCCAGGTTTTTCTCGCCGAAGGACACATATATGCTGTCCGCCGCATACTGCCTGTTCCCCTCGTTCCAGACGACGGGGTTTTTGTAAAGGCGCAGCAGGGAGTCGAGCTCGTTGAATTTCAGAGAGTCGGTGAGCATCTGGAAATCGGTCCTGTAGAGGCGCACATGGCCCCGGCCGTCCACAAAGCCCACCTTGGCCGAATCGGCAGGAGCGGCCGTCACGGTGTCTGCCGGAACAGGAAGGGCGCCGGATGCGGCAAGCGAATCTGAAGCCGCCCCGGGAACGCCGGTCGCCGCAGAAAGGGAATCCGTCTGAGCGGGAAAGCCTCCGGAAACAGCGGGCGAATCGGAAGCCGGAGCAACCGCCGAAAGGCTGTCGGATGCCACCTTCTCCCTGGCGGCAAGAGCTTCGCGGCGGGCCTTTGCCTGCTGCTCGGCCACATAGTCCACATTCTGGTTGCGGGCCTCGGCGGCGGCCTTCTCGGCAGCCTCCTTCGCGGATTTTCTGTAGGCGCCCACCGCATCGGCGGAGATATCGGAAAGCCGTCTCTGCGCGAGCGTAAATTCAAGAGAATCAACGGCATATTTCGGAACGGAGCGCAAGACGAAGAGGTCGGCGCCCACATAGACCGTGTCCTTTGCCGTGCCGGTGGTGTCGGTGACTCCGACTATGGCCGGGGCCCGGCTCATAGTTATCTCGGACAGCGAATCCCTGTAAAAAATCCTTCCGGCCAGGGCGGAAGTCCTCCTGCTCCCGTCGGTCACCTGGGCATGGCCGAGCATCTCGACATCGCCGGTGTTGCGGCTGTAATACAGAGAATCGGCCCAGCCCTCACGGTCATCGCCGGTCATTCCGTGGACATTGTCGCAGAAAAGGAAAAGCTCCCTTCCCCTGTCGTACCATCCGGCATCGGAAGAAAGCATATTGTCGTCACGCCAGGCATCGGTGCCGCGGCCGAACACGGCCAGTCCCTGCGGAGACTTGTACTCCAGCCGGGTGGTCTTCACGAAGATGCTGTCCGTGAACATGTTGACATTGGTGGAAAAGGTAAAGGTCTCCACTTTGGAATCATACTGACCGTTAAGACTCTCGATTATCTGGCCGGTCTTCTCCTTCATGGCTCCGCCGTTGCGGAAATAGGCGACACTGTCCTTGGTGTTATAGTCCAGATACCTGGTCCTCAGCATGTTTCCGTCCTTGTCCTGCAGTTGCACGACTCCGCCGCGGAACTGGGCCAGGTCGTCCTTGATTAGATACAGGAGCCTGTCGCCCGAAAGCACTGTGCCGTCCTGGATTATCTTGACGTTGCCCATCGCCTCGATCTGCTCCGCATTGACATTCCAAAGGGCGGTGTCGCAGACAAGATAGGTGTTGTTGTGCAGGAATCTGGCCGGACCCGTCACCTTTCTGTAATCGACTCCGTGCTTCTCTATCAGCTCCATGGACTTGGCGCTCAGAAGGCTGACAAGGGAATCGACATCCTTCCCGCCCTGCGCACGCAAAACTACGGGAGCGGAAAAGACAAGCAGAAAAAGGGTCAGGAACAGTCTCCGGAAAGACATCTCGGTTGTGAAGATGTTTAAAAGTCTTCGGAAATCTTTGATTTCCAGCCTTCACGCTTGAAGTCGCAATCCTTGAAGATGGGGTCTATGACAATATTGGTGGCGGCAATCTTCTCGTCCAGGAATTTGTCCACCTCTGCCATGGCCGCCTTGTTGTAGGCTTCGTCGGATATGAGACTGTAGTCGTGCTCGAATGTGGCCGTATGGGCCGGGATGATCTTGTCCACCCTGATGATCTTATAGACCGTGTTTCCGCTGCGGCCCTCGTTGTCGAGAGACTCGAAGGAATCGGAGATCTCGCCTTCCTTGAGGTCCTTGATGGCGTTGTAGTCCTGGGGCTTGAGCTGGTCTATCTCGAAATATGCCGAACCGGTGGAAGGGTCGGCCATCTGGCCTCCGTTCGTCCTGGTGGTGGGGTCCTGGGAATAGAACCGGGCGGCCTGACGGAAGTCAAGCGAGTCCACAAGAATCTGATGCCTGAGGCTGTCCAGCGTCTTGAAAGCCTTGTCGCGGTCGTCGGCAGTGTACTGGGGTTTCATCAGTATATGCCTGGCGTTGAACATGTCGCCCTTCTTTTCGAGGACCTCGATTATGTGGAAACCGTCAGGGGTCTCGACGACCTGGGAGATGACGCCGGGCTTCAGGGCCATGGCGGCATCGGAGAACGCAGGCCAGAAGATGCTCTTGGAGGCCATTCCCAGCTCACCGCCCTTGCGGGCGCTGCCGGTGTCCTCGGAATAGATTCGGGCCAGGGTGGAGAACTTCTCTCCGTTGATGATTCTCTCGCGTATGGCTATCAGCTTCTCCCTCACGGCAAGATTGGCGGCCTCGCGGTCGGGATAGATGCAGATCTGGCTGAGCTGATATTTGATCGGAACTATGGGAAGGTCGGACGAATCGGCCCGGGTCACATATTCCTTGACGTCGTTGGGGGTCATCTCGGAAGCCTGGCTGGCAATCTTCTGCTGCATCTGCTGGGTCAGGTTCTGCTCCTCGATGGTCTTGGTCCATTCCTGACGGAGTCGGAACATGCTCTTTCCGAAATATTTCTCCACTTCCTCCTCTCCGCCGAGAGCCGTCTTCACCTGGTCCATGCGGGAGCTGATGTTGGCGGCGACCATGTCGCTGTTGACGGTCAGTGAGTCGATTCTGGCCTGCATGAGGAACAGCTTGGACTCCAGGATGCTCTCCAGCACGGCGCAGCGCATGCTCTCGTCGGACGCCATGCCTTGGGCGCGCATATACTGCAGCTCCTGCTCGAGAGTGCTGATGGTGATCATCTCATCTCCGATGACGGCGACGGTCTTGTCAATCAGACCGGCGGGATATTTCTGCGCATTGAGGGCGCACGTCATGCATAGGGCCGTCGAAAGGACGGCAAGGATTTTTTTCATCTTCTTTTAATAAACCGTATAGGACCCGTCAGCCCTGGCCTGTTCCAGCAGCCCGCTCTCAAGGGAGGAGAGAAGCTTCTGCTTCCTGGCATTCAGGATGATGTCCTTGATTCTTCCCACATAGTATTCTTCCGGACCGGTCTGTCCGGCAGCCACCATCCCGAAAATGTATGCGAGATTATGGTTGCCCTCGGCGTCGGTCATCTCCACATAGCCTCCCTTCACCGAAGAGAGCATGGTGACATAATCCGTGCCGAACTCTCGGGCAAGCACCGAAGCGTCCACCCAGCCGCCGCCGAAATCGGTGTTGCGGATGGTGGACATGAACAGCAGACTGTCCGAGGAGGCCATTCCGCCCGCCTCATCGTCCACTGCGATTTCGGCCTTCACCCTGGCATAGTTCTTCGAGTCCTTGAGCACGGTGACGAACCGCGCGCGGACAATCGGAAGACTCAGCCTGAGCTGGTCCATATGGGAATCGTAATATTCGTCTATCTGACTGTCGGTAACGGCAGTGTCGAGACGCTGGTTGATATAGAGCTGCTCGTAGCGGTACTTGAGCAGTGACCGCCTGTAGTCTTCGAGCTCCTTGCTGACATCCATTTCGGACTTGTCCATCTCCCGCTCGGCCGTGTTTTCGTAAAGACGCTCAAGGGCCCAGCGGTCTATGTAGAGTCCGGCAAGTTTGGCGCTGTCCTCGGGAGAAGTCCCCTTGGGGATAAGGTCCTCTATCTCTGTCGAATACAGTTTCTCTTTCCCGACTTTGGCCACAACGTCCCCCTCATGGATGAGCTTGGAGACTCTGTCGCACGAGAACAGCGAAAAGACGGCAAGAAATATAAGGACAACTCTTCTCAACTATCTTGAGTAATTAGGGGCCTCCTTGGTTATGGTCACATCGTGGGGATGGCTCTCAAGGAAACCGGCGTTGGTGATGCGTACAAACTTGGCGTTTCTGAGCTGCTCGACCGTGTGGGCACCGCAGTAGCCCATTCCGGCGCGCAGTCCGCCGACAAGCTGATACACCACTTCAGAAACCGTGCCCTTGTAGGGAACCTGGGCCACAATGCCTTCCGGAACCAGCTTCTTGATGTCGTCTTCCATATCCTGGAAGTATCTGTCCTTGGAACCGTGCTCCATAGCCTCAAGCGAACCCATTCCTCTGTAGGACTTGAACTTACGTCCGTTGAGGATAATGGTCTCGCCCGGCGACTCCTCGGTGCCGGCGAAAAGCGAACCTGCCATGATGGTGCTGGCGCCGGCGGCAAGAGCCTTGGTGATGTCTCCGGAATAGCGGATGCCGCCGTCGGCGATGACGGGGACTCCCGTGCCCTTGAGAGCCTCGGAGGCAAGCATGACAGCCGTCAGCTGGGGCATGCCCACTCCGGCTATGATTCTGGTGGTGCAGATGGATCCGGGGCCGATGCCCACCTTGACTGCGTCAACACCGGCATCGGCGAGAGCCTTGGCTCCCTCGGCGGTGGCGACATTGCCGGCAACGATCTGCACGTCCTTGTTCCTGAATGCCTCGCAGCATCCGGCTATGACTTTGAGGACACCCATCGAATGTCCGTGAGCGGTGTCAATCACGACGGCGTCGGCGCCGGCCTCGGCCAGCATTTCCACCCGCTCGATCGTGTCGGACTTCACTCCCACGGCGGCTGCCACGAGAAGGCGGCCCTTGGAATCCTTGGAAGCGATGGGGTTGTCTTTTATCTTCATGAGGTCCTTGTAGGTGATGAGGCCCTCGAGCTTTCCGTTCTCATCCACCACGGGCAGCTTCTCCACCTTGCTCTTCATGAGAATCTCGGTGGCCTGCTCGAGGGTGATGCCCTTCCTGGCGGTGATCAGGTTGCCGGAAGTCATGACCGTGCTGACCGGGAGACGGTTGTCCACATGGAAGCGGAGGTCGCGGTTGGTGACGATTCCGATCAGATAGCCTTTGCCGTCGGTGACGGGGATGCCGCCGATGTGATGCTTGGACATCATGGCCAGAGCCTCTCCGACGGTGGCGTCGGGTCTGATGGTGACCGGGTCATAGATCATGCCGTTCTCGGCGCGCTTGACCCTGCGGACCTGTTCGCACTGCTGCTCTATGGTCATATTCTTGTGGATGACTCCTATACCGCCCGAACGGGCCATCGCTATGGCGAGATCCGCCTCTGTTACCGTGTCCATGGCCGCCGAAACGATCGGCACATGAAGAGAAATTTCACGGGTGAATTTTGTGGTGACATCGACATCCCTTGGGATTATGTCGGATTCAGCCGGTATGAGCAAAACATCGTCGAAGGTGAGTCCCTCGAAAATTTCAGGAGTTTTTATCTGCTGCATTGCAAATGGATTAGACTGCAAATATAAGAAATAATGCGTAATTTTGATGAAAGGAACCCTCCGAAGAAGAAAATGCACTTTCCCTGCGAAAAAAGATACAACAGCCTTACAGGACGCTACAAGGCCCTTTTCGGCGAGCGGCTGCAGAAACTTGTGGTCGATGCCGGATTCGGCTGCCCCAACAGGGACGGAACGGTGGGGACGGGAGGCTGCACCTTCTGCGACAACGCGGCGTTCCACCCGGGCTACAGCAGCCCCGACAAAAGCATAATCCGGCAGCTGGACGAAGGCATATCCTTCCACCGGACCAGATATAGCCGCGCGAAGAAATATCTCGCCTATTTTCAGCCCTACACCAACACCCACGCACCTCTGGAGAGGCTCAGAAGCCTGTATCTGGAGGCGCTGTCGCATCCCGCCGTGGTGGGCATAGTGATCGGCACCAGACCCGACTGCGTGGACGCGGAGAAGCTGGACTTCCTGGCCGGTCTCAAGGACGGCAAGGTGCTGAAGGACTGGAGGAGAGACTCTCTCTCCGCCCCCCTGGTCATAATGGAATACGGCATCGAATCCTGCCGCGACGAGACCCTCGCGCACATCAACCGCGGCCACGGTTTCGACTGCGCCCGGAAGGCCGTGGAGATGACGGCCGCCCGCGGCATCGACACCTGCGGCCATTTCATACTGGGCCTGCCGGGCGAAAGCCGTGAAATGATGCTCCGGGACTGCGAAACCATAAGCTCGCTGCCCCTGACATCGGTCAAGTTCCACCAGCTGCAGTTCATAAAGGGCACGAAAATGGCCGCCGAGCACGCAGAACACCCCGAAAGGTTCACGGAATATGACCTTCCGGACTATCTGGACTTCATCGCGGACATCCTGGAGCGCCTGCGCCCGAACCTGTATATAGAGCGCATCGCCGGGGAAATCCCCCCGCGCTTTGTGGAGAAGGAGGCATGGGGGCTGGTCAGGAACGTGCAGATTCTGCAGATGCTGGACAGGAAGCTGGAAGAAAGGGACACCTGGCAGGGCAGGCTGTGGAACCGGCCCGAACCCGGAGAACTCTCAACAAAATAACCGCCTATGAGAACACCCGCAACCATGGTAAGGATTTTTCTTTACCTGTCAATATTTTTCTTTACCCTGCCCGCGGCGGCTCAGAGAAGAGGCGTCGTGGACGTGTCAGTGGCCCATATGCGGGAAGAGCCATCCTACACTGCCGAGATGGGCACCGAGGAGTTCATGGGCCGTGAGGTGGAGATAACCGGCGAGAAAGACTACTGGATCAGAGTCACCACCCTTGACGGATATCAGGCATGGACCAACAGGATGTGCGTGGCCGAGATGGACCCGGAAGCCCTCGACTCGTGGTATGAAAAGGGAAAATACATCTGTCTGGCGCTGTATTCAGCGATATACAGTGAGCCGGACAACGCTTCCGTCCCCGTGTCCGACCTGGTCAGAGGGGACATCCTGGTCCGCGAGGAAGGCCGCGCGGTCAAAGGCTTCGTCAGGGTGTCCACTCCCTCGGGCAAGAAGGGCTGGGTCAGGAAGAAGGACGTGAGGGGGCTGGGCGCATGGATCGAAGGCATTTCCTGCACAGAGGACGCGATTGTGCGCGAGGCTCTGCTCTATGTCGGCATCCCCTACCTCTGGGGCGGCGCATCGGTCAAGGGCTTCGACTGCAGCGGACTGGTGAAGACCGTGTTCATGATGAACGGCATCTCCCTGCCCAGAAACGCATCGGCCCAGGCCCGCGAGGGAGAGGAGCTTGACATCACAGCCGTGCGGAGCGGGGACTGCAGCGCTCTCAGAAAGGGCGACCTGATATTTTTCGGCAACACCGAAACGGGCCGCGTGACCCATGTCGGAATCTATATAGGGGGCTCGCGGATGGTGCATTCATCCCAGCTTACGCGCATAAATTCGCTGAGGGCGGGCGACCCCGACTGTTATGAAAATGTGGGGCGGATGCTCGGCGCGAGGAGAATCAGACTGCAAAAAGATTGATTTTCATTTTTGTATTTGACGGAAAAGGC
>CAVIVH010000036.1:0-9508 GCA_963646185.1 bacterium
CTGCTGCTCTGCACCGGTTCCGAGGCCGCGGTGCCGCCCTTCCCGGGGCTCGGCGAGGCAGGCGATATCATAATGACCAACAGGGAGATACTCTCCATGCGCGAGCGTCCCGAGTCGCTGGTGGTGATCGGCGGCGGAGTCGTGGGAATGGAGTTCGCCTCGTTCTTCAGCACCCTAGGCACCAGGGTCACGGTGGTGGAGATGCTGCCCAAGATACTCGGTCCGCTGGACGATGAGGTCAGTGCGATGCTCCAGAAAATCTATGCGAAAAAGGGCGTGGATTTCCGTCTCGGCTGCAGGGTGACCGGCATAGAGGGAAATGCCGTGGTGTTCGAAAGCGCCGAAGGCGAGACCGAAAAGGTGTCCGGCGACAGGATACTCGTGAGCGTCGGCCGCAAGGCTGTCCTCGGCGGGCTTGAATCCCTCGGACTTGAAATGACCCTGAACCGCGCAGGCAGGCCGTGCGGGGTGAAGGTGGACGAAAAGATGCGCACCAGCGTGCCCGGAGTCTGGGCCGCAGGCGACATAACCGGTTTCTCCATGTTGGCCCACACCGCAAGCCGCGAGGGCGAAGTGGCAGTGAACGACATGCTCGGAAAAGACGACAGGATGAGCTATGAGGCCATCCCCGGCGTCGTCTATACCAATCCCGAAGTGGCCGGAGTCGGTATCACCGAGGCCGAAGCTGCGGCGAAGGGCACGCCGGTGAAGGTGCTCAGGCTTTCCATGAACTATTCGGGCCGCTTCGTGGCGGAAAATGAAAGAGGCGACGGCCTGTGCAAGCTTCTTGTCGGCGCCGACGGCCGGATACTGGGCGCCCATATGCTCGGAAATCCCTGCTCGGAGCTGATTCACAGCATGTGTATGGCCATAGAAAAGAAAATGACGGTGGAGGACCTGAAGAAGACGGTGTTCCCGCACCCTTCGGTGAGTGAAATTCTCCGCGAGACCGCCTTTGCGGCGGAATAGGCGGCTCTGATACGGGCCTATGCCGACCGATTCGGGTCTATGCCGAGCCGTCGCCCCTGCCGGACCGGTCATGCTCCGAATCTCGGGAACATGCTTAAGCTCAGACAATTCCGGCTCCGCTAAAACAGCAGGTCTTCAAGATCATTGAAGGACAGTCCGTCGAAATACTTTTCGGCGGATTTTCCTTTAAGCACGGCCTCCACTGCGCCCTTCTCATAGCGGCAGCCCTCCAGAGCTGCGGCCAGCTCCTCCGCGGGCAGGTCCCCGATGAAGTCCCCGCCGAACGACAGCTCCAGAATCCTGCCCCGGTCCACGCTGAAGTCCGCCGTGACCGTGCCGCAGGCGAATTTCGCCTTCCTGGAGAACTTAGCCTCCCGCGACTTCCCGAAGGTCCATTCCCATGTCCGGAACTTGGACTCCGCCTCCTCCCGGATGCTCCCGAGCTGCTCCGCCGAAAGCTCCACCAGGCCGTCCCGGCCCCCATGCGACAGAATCTCCCCCGCGGCTGCCATAAGAGCCTCCGGCGAGCCTATGCCCGGCAGACGTCCCTTCAGATTCATCACCCTGGAGCGCACCGAGGCGATGCCCGCGGCCTCAAGCTTCCCGCCGGGCACGGACAGAGCGCGCGTGAGCTCGCCCAGATCCACGTCGAACATCAGAGTGCCATGGACCATAAGCCTGTCCTTCCACACCCTCTTCGCGAAGCCCGATACCTTCCGCCCTTCCACCAGGATGTCGTTGCGTCCCGTGACTTCGGCCCCGGCCCCGAGCTGCCGGAGCACATCCGCCATCATGGCCGCATAGCCCGGATAATCCTCCTCCAGTGAGCGCGAGCGGCCGGTGATAGTGTAGTTGACGTTGCCCAGGTCGTGATAGACGGCTCCGCCGCCGGTGACCCTGCGCGCCAGATTGATCCCGTGCTCCTTCAGATAGGGGAGATTGACCTCCGAATAGGCGTTCTGGTTCAGGCCTATGATGACCGAAGGCGAGTTGCGCCACAGGTAGAACACGGGTTCGTCCGCGTCCAGGGACTGCAGGCAGAATTCGTCGAAGGCCATATTGAAGTATGGATCCAGAGATTCGTTCACAAGGTATTTCATCCTGTATGCGGCTGTTTGACGTGCAAACCTAATCAAAATTTCGGGCTTACTTGCGGGAATTTCCCGTATATTAGTGTTTTGTTTGTCCGGAGCGGACAAATCCACGAAAAGTCCGATGGAAATGAGAAGTAATATAAAGACAGCCATATGCGTCCTTGCCGGGGCCGCAGCCCTCGCATGGGCGGTTCCCGCCGCGGGCCAGACCCGGAATTTCAGGATGGGGAAATGGGTCGAAATCGAAAACGCCATACTGAAGGAACTGGACAGGTCCTATGTGGACAGCCTTCCCATAGACAGGATGGAGCGGGCCGGAATCGACGCCAGGCTCTCCAGCCTCGACCCCTACACGGTCTATGTGCCCGAAGAGGAGAACGAGGACTTCCAGATGATGATAGGCAAGACCTATGGCGGAATCGGTGCAGTGATATACAAGCCCGAGAAGGATGGCTATCTGTTTGTGACAGAGCCTTATGCAAACTGTCCCGCCCAGAAGGCCGGGCTGGTTGCCGGCGACGAGATACTGTCTATCGACGGAGTGTCGACCGTGGGGCTGGAGACCAAAGAGTGCAGCGACAGGATGAAGGGCAAGCCCGGCACCGACGTCACTTTCCTGGTCCGCAGGGTCAGGGGCGGCGCCGAAGAGAAAATCTCGGTCACCAGGGAGAGAATCCACCTTCCCGATGTGGAATATGCCGGGATGGTAAATGACACAACCGGATATATCCTCCAGACCGGATTCACCGAAAACGTCTCCGCAGCCGTGCGCGAGGCAGTGCTCAGCCTCAAGAAACAGGGCATGAAGCTGCTCGTGCTGGACCTCAGGAGCAACGGCGGCGGACTTCTGAGCGAGGCTGTCAACATAGTGTCGCTCTTCGTGCCCAAGGGCTCGCTGGTCGTGTCCCAGAAGGGCAAGTCCATCGCCGACAATCTTGAATACAGGACCTCTCTTGACCCCATAGACACCGAAACGCCCATAATCGTGATGGTGAACGGCGCCACCGCTTCCGCTTCGGAAATCATCTCCGGCGCTATGCAGGACTATGACAGAGGCACCATAATGGGACGCAGGACCTATGGAAAGGGCCTCGTGCAGAGCATACGCCCGCTGCCCTACAACGGACAGATGAAGGTGACCACCGCCAAATATTACACCCCGAGCGGCCGCTGCGTGCAGGCCATAGACTATGCCGACCGCAACGAGGACGGCAGCGTGGGGCATATCCCCGACTCGCTCACCCATGAGTTCAAGACCGCCTCGGGCAGAATCGTGCGCGACGGCGGCGGCATTACCCCGGACATCGAGGTGCCCGAGCAGGAATACAGCCGCATAGTGTATTCCCTCGTGCTGGGCGGAATCGTGGAGCAGTATGCCCTGGACTATGTCCGCAGGCATGACAGCATAGCCCCGGCCGACGAGTTCGAGTTCACGGAAGAGGACTATAAGGACTTCGTCGCTTTCGCGAAGGACAAGAAGTTCGACTACCGCTCCAGCGCCAAGACCCTGTTCGACCAGATGAAGAAAGAACTGGAGAAGGACGGAATTGACGACTCGGTGAAGTCCGAGCTCGACGCTTTGGGCAAGGCCATAGACCTGGACAAGGAGGTATTTCTCAACATGAAGAAGAACGAGCTGGTCCCCTTTATCGAAGAGGAGATAATCGTGCGCTATTATTATCAGGAGGCCGGAATCAAGCGCAGACTGCGCTATGACACCCAGCTGCATGAGGCGCTCAAGATGTATAATCCTCTGGGGATCTGAAATATAGGGATATGAAACTGATTTTCGCCACAGGCAACAGAGACAAACTCCGCGAGGCTTCCGAGATTCTCGGAGGGGGGTTCGAGATAGTTTCTTCGGCTTCCGCCGGGATTACAGAGGACATTCCCGAGACTGGGGCCTCTCTCGAGGAAAATTCCCGGATGAAGGCCTGCTATGTGATGGACCGGACCGGCGCGGACTGCTTTGCGGACGACACCGGACTGGAGGTCCGCGCTCTCGGGGGCGCCCCCGGGGTGTATTCCGCAAGATATGCCGGCCCCGGGCATGACTCAGCGGCCAATATCGTCAAGCTTCTGAAAGAACTTGACGGCGTCGGGGACAGGAGCGCGGCTTTCCGCACCGCGGTCACTCTGTTGTTTCAGGGCGGGGAATATGTCTTTGAGGGCGAGGTGAATGGCCGCATAGGCACGGTCCTCAGCGGCGATGGCGGTTTCGGCTATGACCCGGTCTTCATTCCGGACGAGATTCCCGCTCCAGACGGAAGCCTGGTGCCCAACAGTGAGGAAGTCACCATGGCCCAGCTCACGGAGGAGCAGAAAAATGCCATTTCCCACAGGGGGCGGGCGCTGCGCGCAATGGCGGCTTTCCTGAAGAAGGGGAGGCCATGACCCGGGACGCCGGTCTCATAGTGCTCAGCTACACCCGTTTCGGAGAGAGGTCCGTCGTGCTGCACGCCCTCTCGCGCGAATGGGGCAGAAGCGGATTCATCGTCAGGATAGGCCGCAGTTCGGAAATGTCCCGTTTCCTGCCGCTCAGCATCCTGGAGGCCAGCGTGACGGAGACCCCGAAGTCCTCGCTGATGAGGGCCGGACGCATAAGCATGGCAGAGCCGCTTGCCGGAATACGCGGCAATATGTATAAAAACGCCATGACCATGTTCATGAGCGAGGTCCTGTACAGGGTCATAAAGGACGGGACCTGCGAGGAGGGGCTCTATGACTGGGTGCTCCGCTCGATACTCACGCTGGATTCGCTGGAGAGCGATTTCAGCAACTACCACATACGTTTTCTCCTGGAACTGGCCGTGACCCTCGGCTTCAGTCCCGCCGGAGAGGACATGAGGCCGTTCGCGGGGGAGCATCTCCATCAGATAATGGAGATGATTTCGCTGCCGTTTGCCGAGTCCATGCTGCTGCCGCTGCGCGGAGCCGACAGGACGGAGATATGCGCGGCGGTCCTGAAATATATTGAATACCACACTGAATCGGCGGTGAACGTCAAGTCGCTGGATGTCCTGAAGGAACTGTTCAGCCGGCCGTGACGTAGCCGCATATAAATGACACTGAACCATAGAATGAAAAAAGAAAAGACCGTCGGGCGCTACACCTATCTCAAGGAAGCCGCCATTTTTCTGCTGGTGATGGGCGCCGTATTCGGAGTCCTCGGACATGTCATGGGGGGCAAGAACATGATGAGTACCCTCATGAACACAGCCCATGACCTGATTCTCAACACTGTGTTCTATCTCATGGGCATCATCGTGCTGGCCGGAGCGCTGAGCGCGCTGTTCTCCGAGTTCGGAGTGCTCAAGCTTCTGGAGAAGATACTGACTCCGCTGATGAAGCCGCTTTTCGGCCTGCCGGGAGTGGCCGCGCTCGGAGCCGTGATGACCTTCATGTCTGACAATCCGGCCATAATGACCCTTTCCAGGGACCGCAGGTTCGGGTCCTATTTCAAGAAATATCAGATGGCGTCGCTCATCAATTTCGGCACCACCTTCGGAATGGGCTTCGTCGTGCTCATAACCATGCTGGGCTATGACAGCGGCGCCGCCCTGATCGGTCTTGCCGCGGCCTTCGTCGGCGCGATTCTGTCCACCAGGATGTTCCAGAGGAGCGCCCTGCGCTCGGACCCTTCGCTGACGGAGCAGTATGCCCCTGTCCTGGACGAGGAGGAGAAGGCCGACGAGGAGACCGGGGACGCCCAGACCGGAGTGTTCATGCGTTTCCTGAACGCCATGCTGGACGGCGGCAAAAAGGGTGTGGAACTTGGCATGGCCATCATCCCCGGAGGCGTGATAATCACCACTTTCGTGATTATGTTCACTTTCGGCCCGGGCGAGTCCGGGGTCTATACCGGCGGTGCCGGAGAGGGGGTTCCCGTGCTGCCCTGGCTGGCAGAGAAGGTCCACTGGATTTTCGAATGGCTGTTCGGTCTCACCGACATGAAGCTGATAGCCTTCCCGATGACCGCTCTCGGCGCGGTGGGAGCCGCCCTCGGCCTGCTGCCCACCCTTGACGCGGCTGGCACCATCGACGGCAATGCGATTGCGGTGTTCACGGCCATAGGCACCGTGTGGAGCGGATTCCTTTCCACCCACACCGCCCTCATGGACTCCATCGGCTTCCGCAAGTTCGTCCCCAAGGCCATCCTCACCCAGACCCTTGCCGGTCTCATTGCCGGAGTCATCGCGCATCTGCTGTATATGTTGTTTGCCTTGCTTTAGGGCTGGCCAAGGCCAGCCATGGCTATCTTAACCCCCAGTCGACTTCGTCGACAGCCCTCTGTTATGGGGCAATTCGCGCCTGCCCGGCGCGGTCCCTTCGGGACTGGCTTGTACTTTCGGCGCAACTTCTTTCTGTAAATCTCGCTGAGAATCGATTTTTTCGCAAAGCCAATTCAGAGATAAAGTCACGAAAAAAGGCGGCTGTTTACAGCCGCCTTTTTTCGTGGTTCCCGAGCCTGCGGCCGCTGAGCCTGTCGAAGCGTCGGGGAACGATTTTCTCGATTTTGGAAGCCGGGCCTTAGATCAGAGGCTCGGCGGTCATCTTGGCGGGGGCGGGGATGCCCATGATCTTGAGGATGGTGGGCGCCACATTGCAGAGCGCGCCGTCCCTGACCTCCTTCACGTCGTCGCCGGCGTTCACCACTATGAACTGCACCGGATTCAGCGAATGCTGGGTGTTGGGGGTGCCGTCGGGGTTCACCTCATAGTCGGCGTTGCCGTGGTCCGCCGTGATTATCACGGCATAGTCATGAGCCATGGCGGCGGTCACGACCTTCTCCACCTGCCTGTCCACGCATGCCACAGCCCGGGTGGCGGCCGAATAGACTCCGGTGTGGCCCACCATGTCGCCGTTGGCGAAATTGAGGATAATCAGGTCTTCCTTCTCAGTATTGATCACATCGACAAGCTTCTCGGCCACCTCGGGTGCGCTCATCTGGGGCAGCAGGTCATAGGTGGGGACCTTCGGCGATGCGACCAGGATTCTGTCCTCGTTCTCATAGGGAGCCTCGAGACCTCCGTTGAAGAAGAAGGTCACATGGGCATATTTCTCGGTCTCGGCTATGCGCAGCTGATGCTTGCCGGCCTTGGAGACGGTCTCTCCGAGGGTCTGGTCCACAAGCTCCTTCTCGAACAGGACATGCACGCCCTTGAAGGAAGCGTCATAGGGAGTGAGGCAGCAGTAGTAGAGCGGAATCGTGTGCATTCCCTCCTCGGGCATGTCCTTCTGGGTGAGGACGGAAGTGAGCTCGCGGGCGCGGTCGTTGCGGAAGTTGTAGAAGATGATGGCGTCACCCTCCTCAATCTTTGCCAGAGGCTCTCCGGCGGCATCGGTGATGACTATCGGCTTCACGAACTCGTCGGTGACATCGGCGTCATAGGAAGCCTGTATGCCCTCGGCGGCGGAGGTGAACTTGTCGCCCTTGCCCTCCACCAGGAGGTCATAAGCCTCCTTGAGGCGGCTCCAGCGCTTGTCGCGGTCCATCGCATAGAACCTGCCGCAGACGGTGGCTATCTTTCCGGTGGTTTCGGCCATATGCTTTTCGAGATCCTCGAGGAATCCCTTGCCGCTGTGGGGATCGGTGTCGCGGCCGTCCATGAAGGCATGGACATAGACCTTGTCCAGGCCGTATTCCTTCGCCACATGGAGGAACTCATATATGTGGTCCATCGACGAGTGGACTCCTCCGGTGGAGGTGAGGCCCATGAGATGGAGCTTCTTCCCGCTCTGCTTCACATAGTCATAAACTCCCTTTATCTCGCTGTTCTCCAGGAATTTGTGGGCCTTTGCGGCCATATTGATGCGCACAAGGTCCTGATATATTACCCTGCCGGCGCCGAGGTTCATGTGCCCCACCTCCGAGTTGCCCATCTGGCCCTCGGGAAGGCCCACATATTCGCCGCAGGCCTGCAGATGCGAGAACGGATACTTCGCGCGCAGCGAATCGATGAAAGGCGCGCCCTGGGAAAATATGGCGTTGGTATAGTCGTGTTTCCCTTCTCCCCAGCCGTCGAGGATCATCAGAAGAACTTTTTTCTGTTTCATATAAGTGTCTTTTTTATTCCTTTTCTTACCTTTGCACCCAAAGTGATTGTTCATCACAGGCGGTTCGCCGCCCGTCGTCCCAATCGGACAAAGATAGGAATAATTTGGAAGTATATTGCATTAGAGATGAGTGTAAAGAGAAGAGACGGTTCCTTGATCAGGAAGGCCGGGAAAAACATCAGGAGGAATCTTCCCGAAGTAGAAGGAACAGTAAGAATGACAAGGGACGGCTACGCTTTCGTGACACCCGAGGGATCGCAGGAGCGCGATGACGACATTTTCATCAAGGCCACGAAGACCCGCGGCGCCCTCAACGGAGACAAGGTCAGGGCGGTCATCACCCGCGGCAGCGACGGCAGCCACAGGAAAGAGGGCGAGGTCAAGGCCGTTCTTGAGCGCTCGGCTAAGCCTTTCATCGGAGTCCTGCACATTGTGGGCGGACAGGCCTGGGTGCTGATGCAGAGCAGGTTCATGCCCTATGACATAAGCATAGACGTGCAGGGAGACGGACAGCCCGCCGGAAAGAAGAAGGCCCGACAGGCCGAAGGGGAAGCCGCCGGAGAGGAAAGCGCTCCGCGCACCGGTTATCTGGTTCCCGCCGGAGACGGTGCATATGAAGTGGCCGGTCTTCACGAGACCGTGGACGGCAAGAGCGTTCCGCTCAAGGCCCGCAGCGGCATGAAGGTCGCGGCCATAGTCGATTCCTGGAGAAGGGGTGAGCCCAACCCGTCCGGCCATCTTGTGGACGTGCTCGGGGAGATGGGCGAGAATGACACCGAGATGCACGCCATCCTGGCCGAGTATGGCCTTCCCTACAGGTTCGAGCCCGAGGTGGAGAACGCCGCCGACGAAATCTCGGACAAAATCACCGCAAAAGACGTCAGGGACCGCAGGGATTTCCGCGACACCCTGACATTCACCATAGACCCGGCCGATGCCAAGGACTTCGACGACGCTCTGTCGTTCAAGGCCCTGGACAACGGCAACTATGAGGTCGGCGTCCACATCGCAGACGTGTCCTGGTATGTCACGCCCGGCACGGTGGTGGACAAGGAGGCCCAGAAGAGGGGCACTTCGGTCTATCTTGTGGACAGGACCGTGCCCATGCTCCCCGAGAAGCTTTCCAACAAGCTCTGCTCGCTGCGTCCCAACGAAGAGAAGCTCACCTTCTCCGCAGTCTTCGAGATCACCCCGAGAGGAAGGGTGGCCGGGCACTGGTTCGGCAGGACGGTCATCCGTTCCGACTACCGTTTCGCCTATGAGACGGCCCAGCAGATAATCGACGCCGGCGACAAGGCCATGTCCATGGAAATCAGGGGCGGAACCGACGGCAAGGGCGCCGGGGACTCCGACGTGTTCGGCGTCAAGGACGGCTGCATAATCCCGGC
>CAVIVH010000037.1:0-7543 GCA_963646185.1 bacterium
ATGGCTATGCGGACATCACCGTGAAGGGGACCGACATCCGCGGCGAGAGTGCCTCGCAGTCGTTCAAGGTCCTGGTGCGTGACGGCAGCCGCGAGGCCGATGTCTATCCAAACCCGGTGAAGGACAATCTGTTCATCCGCACCGGCGAGGAAACCGAGGCCGGAATCAGGGTGGTGGGCAGTTCCGGTGCAGTGGTTTATGACAAGACCGTGGCCATATCGCCCTTCGCTCCCGCCACTGTGGACATGTCCGGCGTCTCGGCCGGGTCCTACACCGTGATTCTAAAGAAGGACGGCAAGGAGACCAAGTATAACATAGTAAAACTGTAAGCCGATGAAAAAGACAATATTTGCTCTTTCTCTGCTGTGCGCGGCAAGCCTGTATTCCGGGGCGCAGACAGTTCCTTCCCTGCTGATCGGCTACGGAGCCGCCGAGAGCGGCTATGCCGGGGCCTCGGTGGCCTCGGGTGCCGGAGCCAGGGCTGTGGACGTGAACCCTGCCGCCATGAGCCTGTATGACGGGACTATGGCCGTGAGCGCATCCTATGGCATGTGGCAGCCGGACGCCGCGTCCGACGTCATGGTAGGGGCCGGGGGCTTCGCCCGTCTCGGAGAGAAGTTCGCTCTCGGAGCAGGATTCAAGCTCTTCAACCAGCCGTCCTATGAGGTGGTCTCCGGCAACGGAGCCTATAGTCCGGTGGACGGAAAGTTCACCCCTTCGGACCTGTCGGTCTCGCTCGGAGCATCATATCTCATCGGCGGAGGCCTGTCGGCCGGAGTCACTGCCCGCTACATATCTTCCTCGCTCAGCGGCGACGCCAAGGCCTCTTCAGTGATGGCCGACATCGCCCTGGCCTATTCCGCGGACGGGCTGAATGCAGCTCTGGTGGTGGCCAACCTGGGCGGCGGGATGAAATATGCCGAAACCTCCTACAGTCTTCCCTCGCTGGTGAAGGCGGGCGTGTCCTATGACATAATAAAGGGCCTGCGCGCCATGGCCGAGGTGGACTATCTGTTCGAGGGCACCATGATGGCCTCCGTGGGCGGCGAGTACCGGATAAAGGACATCGTGGCCGCGCGCCTGGGATATCACTACGGCGATGAGGCCAAGGCCATTCCGTCCTATGCCTCCGCCGGTCTCGGAGTGAAATTCAAGGGTGTGTCGCTGGACGCCTCTTATCTCTTCGCCTCCGGAACCCTGGGCGGCAGCATGATGTTCACCCTCGGCTACAGCTTTTGAGCTTGCGCGCCCGGAACCCTGCCGGGCCGCTTTTATGAATTCACCTTCCGGCGGGTCTGAGCCGGACAACAGTTAAAGGATATGTATAGAAAAATCAGAATCGCCGTGGCGGCGGTGTTCTTTGTGGGGATAACCCTGCTGTTTCTGAACCTCGCCGGAATTCTGCAGCCATGGCTCGGCTGGATGCCAAAGATTCAGCTGCTGCCGGCCTTGATGGCCCTCAATTTCGGAGTCATCACAGGTCTGGTGTTGTTCACCCTCATCTTCGGCAGGATTTACTGCTCGACAGTCTGCCCCATGGGCGTCTTTCAGGACATAGTCTCCTGGCTCAGCGCCAGAAGGAAGGGCAAGAAGGCCCGTTTCAGCTGGTCTCCAGAGGTGAAGTGGCTGCGCTACGGGATATGGGTCCTGTTCATAATGGCCCTCGTGGGCGGAGTGCAGGCCTTCGTGGTCATTCTCGCCCCCTACAGTGCCTATGGCCGCATGGTCCAGACTCTGCTGGCCCCGGCCCATCTCACCGGAAAGAGCGCCACCGCGCTGGCCGTGGCCATAGTGACCCTGATTGTGGTGGTAGTGCTGGCCTGGAGGGGCGGCAGGACCTATTGCAACACTATCTGCCCTGTGGGGACCACGCTGAGCTTCATCTCGCGCTTCTCGATGTTCCGTCCCATGATTGATGCCGGCAAGTGCAAGAACTGCCATGCCTGCGAACGCCGCTGCAAGGCCTCTTGCATCAGGATTCCGGAGCACACCATAGACAGCAGCCGCTGCGTGGGCTGCTTCGACTGCGTGGAGAGCTGCAAGTTCGGCGCCCTTCACTACAGGTTTGCATATTCGTCGCCCGATAAGTCGTCGCCCGCCGCCGGGAAGCCTTCCGCCGCTCCGCAGGCCCCTGCGGAAAAGCCCGCCTCTTCCGGAAAGAAGGGCCCCGATGAGGGAAGGCGCGCCTTCATGGTGTCGGCAGTCGCCGCCGGAGGCGCCCTCGCGGCCGGCAAGGTGATGGCCCAGACCAAGAAGCTGGACGGAGGCCTCGCCGAGATAGTCCCCAAGCAGAAGCCTGAGCGCAGCGAGGTCCTGACCCCGTTCGGCTCGCGCGGCGTGAAGGAGTTCTATTCCCGCTGCACCGCCTGCCAGCTGTGCGTCTCGGCCTGCCCCAACAATGTCCTGCGCCCTTCCACTTCGCTCGAGCGCCTCATGCAGCCCGAGATGAGCTATGAGAAGGGATATTGTCGCCCCGAGTGCACCGAATGCTCTCAGGTCTGCCCGGCCGGGGCCATCCTGCCGATAACTCCCGAAGAGAAGACCTCCATCCACATCGGCGTGGCCGTGGTGGACAGAGAACTGTGCGTGGTCAACCGCGACAATGTCAGCTGCGGGAACTGCTCCAGGCATTGCCCCGCCGGAGCCATAATGATGGTCCGCAGGGACCCCGAAGACCCCGATTCCCTCAGGATTCCGGCCGTGAACGAGGAAAGGTGCATAGGCTGCGGAGCGTGCGAATATCTGTGCCCGTCCCGTCCCATAAGCGCCATCCATGTCAACGGCCGCACATCCCATGTCAATGACAGCATTTAAAAGGAGCAGGAAATGGAGAAGATAAGCAGAAGAGAATTTCTCAAGATAGGCGGAGCCGGTGCTGCCGCCGCCGCGCTCGCCGCATGTTCCGGCGGGAAGAAGAGTCCGTCCGCGTCCGCGGAGCAGGGCGCATCCGGCGAGATGGAATACAGGACCAACCCCGGCAACGGCGACAAAGTGTCGCTTCTGGGCTATGGCTGCATGCGCTGGCCCATGCTCAAGGACGAGGAGGGAAACAACACCGTGATCGACCAGGAGAAGGTCAACGAGTTGATAGACTATGCCATGGCGCATGGCGTCAACTATTATGACACATCCCCGGCCTATCTCATGGGGCAGTCCGAAAAGGCCACAGGCATAGCCCTGGCCCGCTATCCCAGAAAGGACTTTTACATAGCCACCAAGCTTTCCAACTTCAACGACGCCTCCGAACAGGCGTCCGTGAAGATGTATCACGATTCGTTTGAGGAGATGCAGACCGACTGGTTTGACTATTACCTCATGCATTCAATCGGCCGCGGAGGCTATGACGCCTTCTGCAAGCGATATGTGGACAACGGCCTCATGGATTTCGTGCTCAAGGAAAGGGAGGCCGGCAGGATACGCCAGCTGGGATTCTCGTTCCACGGCGCCCCCGCCGAGTTCGACGAGCTGATCAAGACCCACGACAAGTATCACTGGGACTTCGTGCAGATCCAGATGAACTATGTGGACTGGGCCCATGCCGACGGCCAGAGAAACACCAATGCGGAGTATCTCTATGACGAGATTTACAACAGGCGCGGAATTCCCATCACCATAATGGAGCCCCTGCAGGGAGGCCGCCTGGCCAATCTCCCGGACAATGTGGCCGCGCAGTTGAAGGAGAAGAATCCGGATGCGTCGCTGGCCTCGTGGGCCTTCCGTTTTGCCGGTACCCTGCCCGGAATCCTCACCGTGCTGAGCGGAATGACCTATATGGAGAACCTAGTGGACAACGTGAAGACCTATACCGGATTCAGGCCCATGTCGGAAGACGAGCTGGACTTCATGGCGACCATGGCCGCGCTGATCAAGGAATACCCCACGGTGGACTGCAACGACTGCAAGTACTGCATGCCCTGCCCCTACGGCATCAATATCCCTGAAATCTTCAGGCACTACAACAGCTGCGTGAACGAGGGCATGATTGCGCACAGTTCGGAGCAGAAGGACTTCAAGAAGCTGCGCAAGGCCTATCTGACCGGCTACAACAAGGCCGTGCCCACCCTGCGCCAGGCAGACCACTGCATAGGCTGCCACCAGTGCGAGCCGCACTGTCCCCAGAGCATACAGATCCCCCGGGAGCTTCAGCGCATAGACCGCTACATCGAAAGCCTCAAGAGGGAGACGCTCTAGCTGAGAATCACAAGAACCGGAGCGAGGTGTGAAAGCGTGAGGGTGACCGTGTCCTCCGCGGCCCGGTTGAGGGTCGCTTTCCAGAACCCGTCAAAGACCACATCATCGGTCGGCCACTGAAGGCCGGCCGATTTTATTTTAAGCGAACTGTCGGACGAGAATATCGAGACCTTGCGGCCCTGACCCACGCACAGGCTCACACTGTCGGTGAAAGCCGCCGCGGTGCAGAAGTCGGTCACCATCTCCAGCTGCAGGCCTCTTCCGCGATATGGCTCCAGAGCCTTGTCCATCATGGCCGAGAGGCTGTCCGACGGGGGGATGCGCCCGTCCAGTGCCCTGGCATATTCCATGAGCAGGGCCATGTTTCCGAGAGTGTGATCCTCGCGTTTCCCGGTGGCTCCGATGAAGTGTATCGTGTCCACATCGGGATATTCCGCCAGCACGAAGCGCAGAGCCTTGGTCTGGTCGTTGAAATCCTGCTCGTCCACATGGAAGATTCTGCCGGCGAATTTCTTCTGCAGGGCGGGGGAGAGGGAATCCATGTCGCCCACCACCATGTCGGGCATCCGCTCATGGCCGAACAGCGCCGGAGCGACCCGCAGCCATGTCTTGAGTGCGCCGTCGCAGCAGACTATCCTGTCCGCCGACCGCACGATGTATCTCGGATATTCCTTGCGGGGAAAGTCCCCTGCGCCCACAATGACTGCACCGGCCATGGCTAGGCGTCGGTTCCGGTGAGCCTTTCAATCTCCGCCGACGAGGTGCCGGCGGTGGTGCCATAGGAGCTTATCTCCCTGAATCCCGGCAGGAAACTCTTCACGTCCATCCTCTTCTTGCCGGCCAGCTGGATGTCCTCCAGCCTGATTCCTCCGTCGGCTGCGGCTATGGCGATCCAGCTCTTGCCGTCGGAAAGCACGCTTCCCGGGGCGGGGCGGACGCCGCCGCACAGCTTCTCCCACTCCTCACCGGTCACTTTGGAGCCGGAGAAGATCTTGAGCTGGCGCGGCTCCTCGCCCTCGCGGACAAGTTCGGTGTAAGCTGCCGGATAGGGGCTGAGACCGCGGATGAGGTTGTGGACCTTCGCGCAGGGAGCGTTCCAGTCTATGTGGCAGAGCTCCCTGGTGAGCTTGGGAGCGCCCTTGAGGACCTCGGCGCCCTGGATGAAGCTCCTCTGGACGCGGGTCTCTATATTCTTCTCGATTATGCCCTGGACAGTCTCCAGAACCAGCTTCGCGCCTATGGGCATGAGCTTGTCGTGGAGAGTCCCGGCCGTGTCGTTCTCCTCGATTCTGCACTCCTGCCTCAGCATGATGCCTCCGGTATCTATGTCCTTGTCAATCATGAAGGTGGTCGCGCCGGAGATTCTCTCGCCGTTGATCACGGCCCAGTTGATCGGGGCCGCGCCGCGGTACTGGGGAAGCAGGGCCGCATGGAGGTTGAAGGTTCCCAGGGGCGGCATTTTCCACACCTGCTCGGGCAGCATCCTGAACGCCACGACCACAAACAGGTCGGCCTTGTAGGAAGCGAGCTCCGCGAGGAACTCCGGATCCTTGAGCTTAAGGGGCTGCAGCACGGGGATGCCGTGCTCCACGGCATATTTCTTCACCGCGCTCTCGTTCACTTTCAGACCTCTGCCGCTGGGCTTGTCGGCAGTCGTGACCACTGCCGCGACATCGTAGCCGGCCTTGACCAGCGCGTCCAGGGGCGCCACCGCGAATTCCGGCGTGCCCATATACACGATTTTAGTTTTCTTGACCATGCTTATCACTCTGCTCTTGATTTTTCTCCACCATGAACCGAAATTCTCCGTCTTCAGTATGGCGGAATCATGAATCGCCTTCCACGACAGCCAGACTCCTATCGGCAGCAGCACCAGCGCCGATATGAAGGCTCCGGTCCATGCCGACGCGGCTCCGTCCTTGGCCAGCTTGGCTCCCGTGACGTCCACCACCCAGTAGAGGACGAAGAACAGCACCGCGAATATCATGAATGTGCCCAGACCGCTCTTCTTGGTCGTGAACGCGCCCAGGGGTGCTCCGATGAGGAACATCAGCAGGCAGGCCAGGGCTCCGGCGAATTTCTTCAGGAACTCCACGTCCACCCTCCTGAGGGTCCAGGTGTATTCATAGGTGTCGTTGCCATAGTCGATGGCCTTCATCTGCAGCGACTCCGCCTGCTGCGCGGCCTTGTGGAAGGCGCGCTTCCTGTCGGCGCGGTCCGGCCATGCGAAGAATCCGTCATAGCTCATCTCCGGCTTCTGGCTGAAGTGCTTGGCGGTGTCCAGCTGGTCTATGTAGCGCAGGGCCTTGGTGTGGGTGAAGTCCAGCAGCTGGGCCGTATAGGCCGAGTCCCTGAGCTGCCCCAGCGAGTCGTGCTCGGCGCCGAGCAGGGACACGTTCATGGCCCTCACCTGGTCGCCGTAGCGGGCGCTTCCGGATTTCTGGAAGGCATAGTTGGTGAGCGGAATCACCAGCTCCTGTCTGGAGAAGGTGACGCGGCTCAGGGACAGCGTTGTGTCCCGGAACTTCATCACGTTGTCCTCCTGATAGTTGATGCCGTCATAGAGGGTGAAGGTGAGATAGTCCTTGGCCTTGGATAGCTTTATCATCGCGGAGTCCGCGAGAGTCATCGCGTTGGACCCGTTCTTGCCCGTATGGTCATAGACCATGACCTTGTACATCATTCCGGACTTCTTGTCGCGGCTGTCCACCCTGAGGATGTAGCCGTCGATTCCGTCATAGAACGTGCCGGTCGGAATCTTGATTTCGGATTTGGTGCGCCCGATGTCGTCCCTGAGGGTATAGATCTCGTTATAGGCGAGAGGCACCAGATTGTTGGAGGCGAAGAAGGCGCCCACGCAGATGAGCAGTGAAGCCACCGTCATGGGCAGCATCACCCTCGCCAGCGATATGCCCGCGGCCTTTATGGCTATGAGCTCGCTGTTCTCGGCCATCTGGCCCAGGGTCATCACCGAGGCCAGCAGCGTCGCAAGCGGAAGGGAAAGGGGCAGGAGAGTGGCGCCTCCCCAGCCCATGAATTCCAGTATTATTTTGAAAGACAGTCCCTTGCCTACAAGTTCATCTATATAGACCCAGAGGAACTGCATCATGAGGATGAATGTGACCACCAGCAGGATCGCGAAAAACGGTCCCAGGAAGGAGGTTAGTATGAACTTGTCCAGTTTCTTCATCCCCGTGCGGGCCGGAGCCTATTTTCCGGCGGTGGCTGTTTCCACAAGCTTGTTGAGGGCGTCCTTTATGCCGTCGGCGTTGCGGCCTCCGGCGCTTGCCAGACCGGGCTGTCCGCCACCGCCGCCCTGGATGAGCTTCGCGGCTTCGCGGATGTCCTTGCC
>CAVIVH010000037.1:7553-9334 GCA_963646185.1 bacterium
CGAGATCCTGCGAGTACATGAGCAGGAGCTGGGGTTTGCCCTCGAACTCGAATGCGGCGACCACGGCCGTGTTCTTCAGCTCCTTCTGGAGCAGCATGGCGGCGTCTCTGAGCATCTGCGGGTTTCCGCCGTGCTCGGTCACATGGTGGGCCACGATGAGGTTGATGCCGTTCACTTCGGCGGCTCTCTCGGAGAGCTTCCTGGCGAACTCGGCGGCCTTCTCCCTGGCATAGGTCTCAACGGTCTTCCTATAGTCGGAGTTTTCCTCGACCAGCTTCTTCACGGCTGCGGTCAGGTCGGGCGCGTTGTTGAGGAACTCCCTGGTGGAGTGCAGCACTTCGCGGAGGGAGTCGGTATAGAGCTCGGCCTCCTCGCCGGTGACTGCCTCTATGCGGCGGATTCCGGCTGCGATGGCGGCCTCGGAAGTGATCTGGAAGAAGCCTATGTTGCCGGTGGCCGAAGTGTGGCATCCTCCGCAGAGCTCCACACTGGGTCCGAACTTCACGACTCTCACCCTGTCACCGTATTTCTCGCCGAACAGGGCAATTGCGCCCATTCCCCTGGCTTCCTCCATGGTGGCGTCCCTTTTCTCCTGCAGGGCATAGTTGGCCCTGATCATGGAGTTCACCTTTCTCTCCACCTCGCGCAGCTTCTCGTCGGAGAGCTTCTCGAAATGCGAGAAGTCGAAGCGGAAATATTTGTCGCACACATATGAACCCTTCTGCTCCACATGGCCTCCGAGAATCTCTCTGAGGGCCTCGTCAAGCAGGTGGGTGCAGCTGTGGTTGTTCTCTATCTTCCGTCTGCGGGCGGCGTCCACCTCGAGGGTGAGGGTTCCGGCTGGATCCGAAGGCAGCTTCTCGACTATATGGATGGTGAGCCCGTTCTCCTTGACGGTGTCGGTGACGGCAATCTTCGCGCCGTCCTCGGTGACCATCCAGCCGGTGTCGCCGACCTCTCCTCCCATTTCTCCATAGAACGGAGTCCTGTCGAAGACGACCTGCAGCATCTCTTTGTTCTTCTGCTTCACGCAGCGCTGTCTGAGGATGCGGGCGCCCTCCACGACGGTGGTGTCATAGCCCGTGAACTCCTCCTCGCCGGCGTGGTATTCCACCCAGTCGCCGAACTCGTTGGCGGTGGCGTTGCGTGCCCTGTCTTTCTGCTTCGCCATCTCCTCGTCGAAGCCCTTGTGGTCCACTGTGTAGCCTTTTTCGGTGGCTATCAGCTCGGTGAGGTCGAGAGGGAATCCGAAGGTGTCATAGAGCACGAAGGCGTCCACTCCGGGAATCACCTTGGTGTCGCTGTTCTTGGCGATGTATCCGTCCATCATCCTGATGCCCCTGTCGAGGGTCTTCAGGAAGGCAAGCTCCTCTTCCCTGGTGACATTCTCGATCAGCTTCTGCTGCGAGGCGATCTCGGGATAGGCCCCGCCCATGTCGGCCACGAGCTGGGGGACGAGCCTGCAGAGGAAGGGCTCGCCGAATCCGAGGAAGGTATAGCCATAGCGGACTGCGCGGCGCAGGATCCTGCGGATCACATAGCCGGCCTTCACGTTGGAGGGCAGCTGACCATCGGCGATTGAGAAGGCGATGGCCCTCACATGGTCGGCGATGACCCTCATGGCCACCTCGGTCTTTTCGGATTCATGATATCTGTGTCCGGAGAGTTCCTCGATTTTCGAGATCAGTCCGGAGAACACATCGGTGTCATAGTTGCTGGTCTTGCCCTGGAGCACCATGCAGAGCCTCCCGAAGCCCCTGCCGGTGTCTATGTTCTTGGCG
>CAVIVH010000038.1:0-9321 GCA_963646185.1 bacterium
GTCGTGATGAGCACATTCTGCTCAAACGCCCACGCAAATATGTCCGGGTCCTTCTGCCGCGCAAGTTGCCATGCTCCGTGGTTCGGGATAAACATAATCACATAGTCAAGAGTCTTGCGCCCCATCACATACTTCTGATACTCCTTGCCCGCCAGCTCCCTGACATGCCCGCGCACCGACTCCAGATTGCGCGCGGCAGCCTCGTCGCGGGCCTGGTCAGAATCGGCGGCAAAATAGTCCGTAAGCGCGGTGAGCGACATCTTGGAGTCTATCAGGATGTCGGTGTCGTCCGGGAAATGCAGCACGAAATCCGGGCGCATCTTCTTGCCCGTGTCCTCATTGCGCAGCAGAGTCCCGTTCTTGTCGCGGAGCCAATACTCCGACTCATAGTCATGCCCCTCGCGCATCCCCATGTCCTTGAACATATTCTCCAGAATCGTCTCGCCGAAATTGCCCTGAATCTTGTTCTGACCCTTCAGCGCCTTGGCCAGGTCCTCCGCCTTGCCCCCTATGGACTCAGTCTGCTCCCGGAGATTCTTCACCGTCTCGGCAAACTGCGTCTTGATGGAAGAACTCTCCTCGGCATGAGACTTCTTCTGCGCCTCGAAAGCCTCCTTCATGTCGCGGATATTCTGGTCCAGAGTGCCTGTGACCGACTTCATGGTCTCCGCCGCCTCCTTCTTCAGAGCCTCCTCCCGCTCCTTCAGCGCCTTCTCATTCTCCAGCGCAAGCGCGGTTTTGGCGGCCTCTATGGCCTTCTCCTGTCCCGTCCGGAGCTCGGCCAGAGCCTTCTCATGGCCGGTCTTGATTTCCTCCAGGGCCTGCCCGTAGCGCTTGCGCTCATTTTCCAGAAGCTCCTTGGCCGCGCCGGCTTCGGACTCGCGGCGCGCCAGGTCGGCCCCGCTGCGGGAAAGCCTGTCGCGGAGCTCACGGCCTTCGGCTTCGCAACTGGAGAGCCTGTCGCGGAGGTTGCGGCTCTCGGTTTCGCTGCGGGAAAGCCTGTCGCGGAGCTCGCTGTTCTCGCTCTCCCTGCGGGCCAGGTCGGCCCTGAGAGAGGCTTCGTTCTTCTTCATTGAGCGTATCCATGCAATGGAGGCCGCGGCGACGGCGGCGACTGCGCAGAGCGCGATGGTCAGAAATGTAGTTTCCATAGTAGTCGGTTACGGTAAAAAATCAGACGGCGGAGTCCGCGGCCGATACACGCCCCTGCCGGCCACCGGCCACGGGACATATTTACGAATATATGAAAATCCGCCCGGATTCGGCACGGGCGGTGTCGGATTTTACGGATTAAATTTTGCATGGGCCGAAGCATCATGCTATATTTGCGCTCCGTATGAAAAAAGCCTTTTTCATAACATTCCTGCTGCTCGCGCTGTTCTCCTCCTGCGGGGACGCCAAAGTGCGCCGCTATAAGGCCACCGCAGTGAAGGAATATGTCCACGACGCTTCATCCTACACCCAGGGCCTCTTCTTCCACGGCGGCAACCTCTATGAAAGCACCGGCCAGTATGGCCAGTCAACCTTCAGAAAAGTGGACCTGGCCACGGGCAAGGCGCTGAGAAAGCTGGACTTCGGCAGGAAATATTTCGTGGAGGGCTCCGTCATGCTGGACGGCAAGCTCTATATCCTCACATGGACCAACAAGGTCGCCTTCATCTATGACGCGGCGACTCTCAAATATGAGAAGACGGTGAGCTATCCCCGCGAGGGATGGGGACTCACCACGGACGGCAAGAACCTCATAGCGAGCGACGGCTCGTCGAAGCTGTTCTTTCTGGACAAGAGCCTCAAGACCGTCAGGACGCTGAACGTGACCATGGACGGCCGCCCGGTGACCTATCTCAACGAGCTGGAATATATCGACGGCCTGGTGTGGGCCAATGTCTATACGACCGACCTGATTGTGGCCATAGACCCGGCTACCGGCAAGGTGGAGTTCTCTGTGGACTGCACCGGCCTGCTTCCCGACAAGCTCAGGGACGGCAACACCGACGTGCTCAACGGAATAGCGTTGAATCCGGCCGACGGAAAGATATACCTGACCGGAAAGAACTGGAAACGGATATACGAAGTGGAACTAAAAGAAAGCGGAAAATAGAGAAGGCCGGACGGCCGGAAGGGAAAGGAACAGTTACACAACACCATAAATATAAATCAAGCGGGGGTACTCGGCGAAGACCGGGTTGAGAGAGTCCCATTGAACCTGATGCGGGTAATTCCGACGTAGGGAAGACTGATTTCTCATTGCACTTCATGTGCTGCCCTTGCATTAATGTCAAACATTTATGCAAGTTTTTTCATTTCTGGCGGCTGCCGTCCTGACGGGCGCGCCGTCGTTCTCGGGGCAGGTGCCTGACACCGCCTCGGTGGAGACCCTGGAGCAGGCTGTGGTCCAGGGAGTGAGGGTGCAGAGGAACGCACCCTATGCAGTGGCCAATGTGGACCGCAAGTCCCTGGAGAGCTTCTCGGGCAGCGGAAAGGAGCTGCCTTTCCTGTTTTCGCTCACGCCCGGAGTCGTGTCGTGGAGCGAAAACGGCCTGGGAACGGGCACAAGCTACATGCGGATCCGCGGAGCCGGAGACTCCAGAATCAATGTCACGGTGGACGGAGTGCCGCTCAACTCTCCCGAAGACCAGTGCGTGTTCTGGGCCAACATGAACAGCTATTCTTCGCTGATGGACAATGTCCAGATCCAGAGGGGAGTGGGCTCGTCCACCAACGGCGACGGAGCCTTCGGAGGCTCCATATCCATGCAGACCAAGGCGCCGTCCTATGACCCCTATGTCGAGATGAACGCCTCCTATGGCAGCTACAACACCTACAACACCGGCATCGCCCTCTCCACGGGCCTTCTCGGCAACCATTTCGTGGGGGAGGGAGCCTTCCATATGACTGGAACCGACGGCTTCGTGCACGGTACCTCCGGCAAGTCGGGCTCATGGTTCGGCGGCCTCACCTGGCTCGGCAGGGACTTCACCATAAGGTATAGGAACATAGGCAACTATGAACACACCGGCCAGGCGTGGAACGGCGTGACCGCCGGCAGCGACGACCTTTCGCTCATGGACGGGACCTATGGCGAGAGCACCGGCATCAGGACCTATAAGGACATGTACAAGGCCGGTCTCGGCAGATACAACTCCCTCTATGAGTCCATCGCCACCAACGACTCCGGCGCTTTCGCCAAGGACGCTGACGGCAAGTACATGACCTCCAGGCACACGATGCTGGACGGCTCGTTCTGGCCCAGGACCACCGACAACTTCTGGCAGGACCACAACATCCTGTCGCTGTCATGGAACATAGATGAGCGCTGGAAGACCAGCCTCTCGCTGCATTACACCTATGGATATGGCTACTACAAGGAGTTCCGCCCCGACAACAAGCTCTCCAAGTTCGGCTTCGCATCGTTCACCGACGAGTCCGGCAGCAAGGTGAAGCGCAGCGACTTTATCCGCAAGAAGGGCCTTTCGCAGAACGCCGGCGGCGCCGTGTATAACATCAGCTACCGGGACGGCGGCTGGGATGTTGTCGGAGGCCTTTCCGCGCAGATCTTCCGTGGCAACCATTTCGGCTATCTGACCTATGTCTCCAATCCGGCGGTGACCGCGCATTACAGCGAGCTGGCCGGACTGAACGATATGGACCTGAACAGCGGCAAGTATAAATATTACGACTCGGACGCGCAGAAGGACGACTACAGCGCCTTCGTGAAGGCTTCCCGCACCATAGGCGAGCATTTCATGGTGTTCGCGGACCTGCAGTACCGCCATGTGCGCTATGTCACCGACGGCCTCAACGACAAGTTCGTGGCGCAGGAGGACGGCAGCTATCAGAACCAGAGGCTGGACGTGGACAAAAATTATGATTTCTTCAATCCCAAGGCAGGAGTGAGCTACACCGCAGGCGCGCATAAGGTCTATGCGTCCGTGGCCATGAGCAACAGGGAGCCCGAGAGGAACAACTTCACCGACAACGGCTCCTATCCCGCCCCCAAGGCCGAGCATCTGAATGACTATGAGGCCGGATATCAGTACAGCGGCGACGTGTTCCATGCCGGAGTGAACTTCTATTACATGGACTATGTCAACCAGTTCGTGCAGACCGGCGCGCAGAGCGACATCGGAGAGTCTCTGACCACCAATATCAAGGACTCCTACAGGGCAGGCGCAGAGCTGACCGCCGGAGTGAAGGCCGCCAGATGGCTGTCGCTTGAGGCCAATGCGGCTCTGAGCGCCAACAGAATCAAGGATTTCGACGAGGTGGTGGAGGACTGGGACAACGGCAGCCAGACCATACACTATGACAATTCCACGCTGGCATTCTCGCCTTCGGCCATAGTGAACGGCTTCGCCTTCTTCAGCGTGAAGGGCGTGCAGGCCACATGGCACACCGGCTTCGTGAGCCGCCAGTATCTGGACAACACTGAGAACAGGGACCGCTCGCTGCCCGCATACACCCTTTCCGACGTGAGCTTCAGCTATCCCGTGAAGCTGAAGGGAGTGCTGAAGGAGATCACTCTCGGGCTGGACGTGAACAACGTGTTCAACGCGCATGTCGCCACTTCGGGCTGGGTCTATTCGGCCATCTATGCCTCCGGCGGCCACCCGAACGACAACCGCTACTATCAGATCGGTTTCATCCCCATGTCCGGGACCACGGTGATCGGCAAGATTTCGCTCAGGTTCTGAGTTCTGTCTCAGGACGGCTTCCGGGAGGAAGCGAATGAATATTCAAGGATTAAGCCCCGCATCACTGCGGGGCTTAATTGGTTAGTTAGTAGTGTGTTCTACCTAAAAATAGGGTTTTTTAATTACATCTTGGTTAGAATTATATGTCTAAACTGAGTTGTTTATCGTTTTATTCACCACACAAAGGTACGCCCCTAATCGTTTATATGCAAGAAAAAAACGAATTTTTTAGGCGAACAGACTGTAAATTCTATATTTTATCCACCATTGCGAGCACTCTGGCGCGGACTTCTTCGATTCCGCCCTCCTCGCAATCGACCTCGTGATACTTGCCGGCCTTCTTGTAATAGCCGATGAGCGGTTCGGTCTGGTTGTGGTAGGTCTTGATGCGGTTGGCGATGATGGTGTCGCTGGCGTCGTCGGCTCTGCCTTCGACAGCGGCCCTTCCCTGGATTCTCTTATAGATGAGGGAATCGGAGATCATGAGTCCGATTACAGCGGTGACTGCCTCGCCTCTCTTTGCGAGCAGCTTGTCGAGGTCTTCGGCCTGGGAGAGGTTCCTGGGGAAACCGTCGAGAAGGAAGCCGTTGACGCCCTTCACGGTGTCGAAGGCGTTCTCGATCATGCCTTCCACCACGGAGTCGGGCACGAGCTCGCCTGCGTCGATGAGGGACTTGGCCTGCCTGCCGAGTTCGCTGCCTGCGGCAATCTCCGCGCGCAGGAGCTCTCCGGTGGAGAGGTGCTTGAGGTTGTATTTTTCAGCGATGGCGCCTGCCTGGGTGCCCTTGCCGGCTCCCGGAGGGCCGAAGAGAATGTAGTACTTCATGATTATAGATTTTGGTTGTCAATCACATAGATGTCTTTGTAGTTGCGGCCTATCTCGTTGTAGTCCAGGCCGAAGCCCACGATGAAGTCGTTGGGGATGGACATGGCGACATAGTCGAGCCTGATGTCCTTGGCATAGATTTCGGGCTTGAAGAGCATCGTGCAGATCTTGATGTCCGAGGCGCCCTGCTCTCTGACCAGCCTGGTGAGGGCCTCGACGGTGTTACCCGTGTCCACGATGTCCTCCACTATGATGACTCTTCTGTCCTTGATGCTGGAGGTGATTCCCAGCACTTCGCGGACTTTTCCGGTGGAACGGGTCCCGGCATAGGACGAAACCTTCATGGAAACGAGCTCGCAGTTGAACCTGAGCCTTTTCATGAGTTCGGCGGTGAACATGATTGACCCGTTCAGAATGCAGAGAATCACGGGGATGTCCTCGCAGTCTTTGAAGTCACGGTTGATTTCTTCGGCCACGCCGTCGATGGCGTGCGAAATCTTCTCGTAGGAGATGTAGGGCTTGAAAGTCTTGTCAAACAGTTTGATCTTTTCCATATTTCAGGTTGTTTTTTGTCATTTTTTGGGAATCTTGAGCTTCATTCCGGGGCGGATGTTGCTGTCCACTCCGTTGAGCTTCCTGATGTCGTCCACGCTCACTCCCGGATATTTCTGGGCTATGTGGTAGAGGGTGTCGCCCTTCTTGACCGTATAGAAGATGTATTCCGGCTCTGCGGCTTTGACGTCATTTCCGGTATCGTCGGCCTTTGTCTCGACGGCTTTCGCGCTGTTACCGGCTCCAGCCTCCACCAGTTCGGCCCCGGTGAGGCCCGAGTCCCTGAGGGAATCGGCTCCGGCGGCCTTCGATGAATCGGGAACGGCGGCAGTCTGGGGCGCCGGCTTGGCAGGCTCTTCCCTCACCGTCGGAGCCGCCGGCTTCGGAGCGACACCCTTGCGGTATATGACCAGTTTCTGGCCTATGCTGAGGTTGTTGCTCTTGAGCTTGTTCCACTTCTTGATGTCGTTGACCTTCACGTTGTATTTCGCGGCAATCTTGCCGAGATAGTCGCCCTTCTTCACCTTGTACACAATGCGGTCGGTGCTTATGGAGCCGGTTTCCTTTATGTTCTCCAGCACCACGGGGTTGAACAGCTCGGAGGCCTTGTATTTATAGATGGAGTCCTCGTTGGCGATGAAGTCGGCCGTGCGGTTGTAGGGCAGCTTGAGGATGTATTCCTTGTCCTTGCCGGGGATGATTTCGTGGAGATACTGCGGGTTGAGGGTCTTGAGCTCCTCTTCGGGAATCTTGGCCACTTCGCTTATCTGCTTGAAATGCAGCATCTTGTTCACCTTTATGGTGTCCGCATGGGCGGGCAGGCCGCATTTTTCGGGGACTATGCCGTGCTCCTTGTAGTAGCGGAAGGCATACATGGCGCCCACGAAGGCTGGAACATAGCCTCGGGTCTCGCGGGGCAGATAGTCATAGATCTTCCAGAAATCCCGGCTGCCGCTCCGCCTTATGGCCTTGTTGACGTTGCCGGCTCCGCAGTTGTAGGAGGATATGGCCAGGCTCCAGTCGCCGAACAGGCCGTAGGAGTCCCTGAGATAGCGTGCGGCGGCGTCGGCAGCCTTTTCCACGTCAAGCCTTTCATCCACATAGGAATTGATTTCGAGACCATAGACCTTGGCCGTATTGTACATGAACTGCCACATTCCATAGGCCCCGGCCCTGGAGCGGGCGACGGGATTCAGAGCCGACTCGATCACGGCCATATACTTGAGCTCTTCGGGAAGGCCATATCTGTTGAAGGTCTCCTCGAAGATGGGGAAGTAGTACTGGGCCAGGCCGAGCATCTGCGCCATCTTGGTGGGCATCTTCTCGGAATAGAGGATTATGTAGTTGCGGACGGTCTCGTTGTAGGGGAGAGAGATATAGGAATTCATGTCCGCCAGCCTCTGTATGAACACTTTGTCGGAGACGTTGGACTCGAAATGTACGGCGTCCATGTCATAGTCGCCCTCGCCGTTGCCGCCGGCCATCTTGTGGAGATACCATATGTCCAGCAGGCTGTCGGTGACTTCGGCGCTGTAGTCTTCGGGGGCTATGCCGGCGCCCAGCCCCTCATGGGCATAGATCCGTTCCAGCTCGCCGCCGACGCTCTCTTCCTTGTCCGACTCATACTGCTCGATCACCTTCATGAGCGAGTCGATGACCGCGTCCTTCTTCTTGTTGTCCCTTTCCAGGACCTTGCGCCTGTTCCAGGGGGCATAGGGGTTCTTGATTTCCTGTGCGGACGCGGCTGCCGGAAGCAGGGAAAGGCATCCAGCCAGCATTAGCGATATGGTTATGAGCTTTTTCATGTGTCAGTTCGTGTGGTGTGTGCGGTGTGCGGTGTCAGAAGGTGAAGCCTATCTTCAGGCCCAGGCCGTTGCCGCCCGGGGACGCGGAGACGGGGCTGCCGCCGGAGAAGGCCTCTCCATATGGGTTCCAGGCATAGACCGGCTCTTCTGAAATCACCGCCGGGCTTATGTTCATGGCCACGTCGATGTCGTCGCTCAGGTCGAAGTCCCGCATATAGGAGAAGACATTGGCGTCTATGACCTGGAGCAGGTAGGAGCCCACCATGGCCACAATGGAGTAGTCGCGGTAGCGGCGGTATATGTTTCTGTAATAGAGCGCGGTGGAGGCGGCTATGGGACCGGTGTAGCCGTCGGTCGAGGCCTCGTTGTAGATGCGCTTGTATCTGTGGTAGTTCTTGTTGTTCTGGGCATAGAAATGGGCGGAGCCGATCATGAGGCCGTAGTAGATGGGGATTTTCCAGTATTCGCCGTTGTAGGCCTGGCCGAGTCCGGGGAAGAGCAGCGAGTACATGGTGGCCTTGCCGTTCTGGTGGGGGACGTCCTTCTTGTAGTTGACGGTGCCGTCCATGAGGGCGCCCCAATATATGAGGCCGGCCCCGGCGAAGAAGATGGTGCTGGCGGTCTTGAGGCTGCCGTCCCTTTCGCCCTCGGCTCCGGAGTCTTTCCATTTATGGTTATAGGCTATGCCGCCGCCGATTCCGGCCGCGATTCCGCCATAGACGACGGGGAGCTTCCAGTACTGGCGGTTATAGATCTGGGCGCCGCCGATGAAGACTGTCGAGCCGGCCATGACCGTCCCGATCCTGGCGTCGCGCTTGTGGCTGAGGCCTCCGAAGTATTCGGCGAAGGAGAAGAGCACGTCGGTGGTGTCCCGGCCGGCGGTGTCGGGGTCATCGTTGTACTGCTGTGTGAACGCCTGTTCCTTGAACTGAGCTTCGGCCGGATGGGCCAGACACAGGATGAGTGCCGCTGTGGAGATCAGGTATGTCAGGAATTTCCGCATGCCGTCTCTCAGAGCTTTGAATCGTCGAGCGCCTTCAGAAAACGGGACATCTCCTCGTCGGAGGAGAAACGGATCGTCATGGTCCCTTTGCCTCCCGGAGTTCTCTTCAGGGAGATGCTGTTGTTGAAGAACTTGCCGATGTGTTCGAGAATCTTGTAGTATTCGTCGGGAAGGTCCTGTCTGCCGTCGGGCTCCTTTTCGCCGCCCTTGGCCAGCTTTTTTACCTTTTCTTCCAGCTGCCGGACTGAGAGCTCGTTCTTGACCACGAGGTCGCAGAGCTCTTCCTGGAGGTTCTGGTCGTCGAGGCCGAGCAGGACTTTGGCGTGGCCCACGCTGAGGAGGCCCACCTTGAGGTCGTGCTGGACCTTGGCGGGGAGCTTGAGGAGGCGGAGATAGTTGGTGACTGAGGCTCTTTTCTTGCCCACCCTGTCGGCCATCTGC
>CAVIVH010000039.1:0-9140 GCA_963646185.1 bacterium
GTTCTGCGCCAGGATGAGGCCGAGGGCCACCTGGGACTTCTGTCCGTTGCTCATGTTGGAGATTTTCTGGCCGGGAGCCACCTTGAGGCGGGACATCAGCTCATAATAGGCCTCGCGGTTCCATTTCGGATAGAATCCGCTGTAGAACTTCTCGATCTGGGATATGGTCATGAACGAGTACTGGATGTGACCTTCCAGCAGCAGGGCGATTCTGGAACGGGTCACGGGGCTTATCCTGTAGGAGTCCTCCCCGAAGACCGTGCAGCTGCCTGCAGTGGGCTTCAGATAGCCCATGAGGATGTTGATGGTGGTGGTTTTTCCGGTACCGTTCTTTCCCAGCAGGCCGGTGATCGTGCCTTTTTCCACGGTGAAGCTGAGGTCGGAATAGATGCGGCGTTTGCCGTAGTAGTGTGTCAGTCTGTCGCAGACTATGACCGGTTCGCTCATTTGTTTTTCAGATTTTCGGCAAAGGTATGTTAAAAAGAAGTGTAATCCGCCTCTTCTACCTACAACTGAGGAGACCCGCAGCCCCCGAATCCATAGAAATTGGGACATTGCGGGCGCCCCCGTGTTTCTACCTTTGCACCCGATGGGAAACATTCTGTCCATATTGGTCCTGCTTGCCGTTCAGGCCGGCATCTTCGGCACGGTGAAAGACAAGTCCACAGGCGCGACCCTCCCTTCCGCTCCGGTAGTCCTGGAGCAGGACGGAAAGACCGTCAGATGGGCCGTCACCGATGAGGACGGCACCTATAGCATGGAAGGCCTGCGTGCAGGGGACTATGACGTGAAGATAACCTATGTGGGCTACAAAGACTTCACCGGCAAGGTGACCGTCGGCAGCTCCGCCCTGGAAAAGAACTTCTTCCTCATCCCCGACGAGACCGCCCTCAGGGAAGTGGTGGTCACCGCAGTGGAGAACCACGGCCTCACATCGGCCACGACCATACGCGAAGACGCCATAGAGCATATCCAGCCCTCCAGCTTCGCCGACCTGCTTGAGCTGCTTCCCGGCGGCATGGCCAGCGACCCGTCCCTCAGCTCCCCCAACCTCATCAACCTGCGCGCCGCCAACGACCTCACCAACAGCGACTACGCCACCTCCGCCCTCGGCACCAAGTTCGTCATCGACGGCCGTCCTGTGGGCAACGACGCCAACCTGCAGACCACTCCGGCCTACAGTTCCCTGGGCAGCAGCTATGTGAACTACGGCACCGACATGAGGGAAATCACCACCGAAGACATAGAATCCGTGGAGATAGTCCGCGGCATAGCATCGGTCAGATACGGAGACCTCACCAGCGGGCTCATAAACATAAAGCGCAAGGCCGGCGGATATGGCCTGCACGCCCGCTTCAAGGCCGACATGAAGAGCAAGCTTTTCTATGTGGGCAAGGGCTTCGAGAAGGGAGGGGAGGACGACCGCCTCACCCTTAACGCCAGCCTCAACTTCCTGGATTCCAAGGCCGACCCCCGCGAGACCAGGCAGAACTGGAAGAGGCTCACCGGCAGCCTGAGAAGCGGAAAGACATGGACCGGCGACAGCTACAGGAAGCTGCTCTCCGGCAGTCTGGACTACACCGGCTCCTTTGACAACCAGAAATCCGACGAAAACCTCGACCTCGCCGACGGCGGCGGGCCTGTCGAGACCTATAAGTCAGTATATAACAAGTTTGCCCTGACCGGGCGCTTCTCGCTCACCGCCAGACACGAAGGCAGCATTTTCCGCAGCCTGGACGCCGACGCGTCGCTTTCCTATGAGAGGGACCTGATCGACCGCTGGAAGAGCGTGTCGCTCGGAAAGTCTTCCCCCATATCCAACGCCACCGAAGAGGGACCGCACGACGCCATAATTCTGCCGTCCCGATATGAGGCGACCATGACCGTGACCGGAAGGCCGTTCTATGCCCATGCGACCGTCAACGCCGCGTTCGAGAAATGGGGCAACAAACTGGATCTCGGCGGAGAGTGGAACATGGACAAGAACTATGGAGCCGGCTCCGAGTTCGACACCTCCCGCCCCTTCTCCTCCTCGTCGTCGGTGCGCCCCAGGCCCTACAGCGTGATTCCCGCCACCCATCAGCTTTCGCTCTATGCCGAGGACAAGTTCGCCGCTCCGGTCGGTAAGTTCAAGATCGAGGGAGTGCTGGGAGTGAGAATGAACGCGATGGCAGGCGCCGGAAGCGCATATGACATAAACCTCAAGCCCTGTTTCGACCCGCGCGGCAACCTCAGGCTCAACCTGCCCACGGCCCTTCTGGACGGCTACAAGATGGACTGGGCCGTCTATGGAGGCATCGGGCGCCACACCAAGTTCCCGACCATGGACATGCTCTATCCGGACCCTGTCTATGGCGACGTGACCCAGCTCAGCTACTGGCCCGCCGAAGAGGCTCTCCGCAGGGTCAATCTCTATGTCTATAAGATAGACCCCACCAACCTCAGCATAAAGGCGGCGACCAATATCAAGTGGGAAATCGGCTTCGACGCGCAGTGGAACGGCTTTTCCTTCTCTGTGGACTATTTCCGCGAGGACATGAAGTCCGGATTCCGCAACGGCTATGACTACCGCTCGGTCGTCTATCGCAAGTATGACGCCTCCGGAGTGGACAAGAGCACACTCGCCGCGCCGCCCGCCCTTGAGGACCTGCCCTGGACCGCGGACACCCTCCTGACGGCCTACAGCATCACCACCAACGGCAGCCGCACGCTCAAGCAGGGCATAGAGTTCAGCTTCTATTCCAAGCGCATCAAGGCGCTGAACACCAAGATCTCGGCCAACGGAGCATGGTTCCGCACCGACTACATGAACAGCGTCCCCGAATATTACCGTCCCAGCGTCCTCATCGGCGGCAAGACCTATCCCTACATAGGCCTCTATGACAAGAACGACGGCAGCTACTACGATTCCATGGTATCGAACGTCATGTTCGACACCCAGATACCCCGGCTCGGAATCATCTTCTCCACGTCTTTCCAGTGCGAGTGGTTCTCCGGCTATAAGTCCATGCCCGACAGCAAATATCCTACATCCTATATAGACAAGAACCTGCAGGTCCACGAGTTCACTGAAGCCGACAGGACCGACGGAGTGCTGCACTATCTGGTGCGCGACAGCACCGAGTCGCTCTATCAGTATCAGCGGGAGCCGTTCCGGATGAACGTGAATCTCAAGGTGACCAAGAAGCTCTACCGCGACAAGGTGGGCTGCTCACTCTATGTCAACAAAATCTTCGACATCACCCCCAGCTATCACAGGAACAATGCGATAGTGAGGCGCAATGTGGTGCCTTATTTCGGAATGGAGCTCGATTTCAAGATATGATGAGGAAACTGGCCATATGTCTGGCGGCCCTGCTCGCGGCCGTGTCATGCGTGGAGAAGACGGACGACATTTTTTCCACGGTGACCCTGAACACCGTGCTTTCCGACGGCGGGGTGCCCGTGTCCATAAAGATAGACTCCCGGCAGGACGGAAACTTCTTCCAGAACATCAACACCGGCGAGGACTATGAATATCCCCTTTTCGTCAACGGCAGCTGCACGATGAGGGTCCAGAAGGGCGTCTATATCCTGGGCTTCGACGGCACGGCCACCATGGCCGACGGCACCCAGAAGACAGTCCGCTGCTCCGACCACCGCTCGCCGAACAGCTCGGTGAACCTGATAGAAGACACCGTAGTGCTGGAACTCAACCTTATGGCAAGATGAGGAAAACCGCTTTCATATCCGTTCTGGCAATGCTCTGGGCGCTGGCCGCTCAGGGCCAGACCGCTGCACAGAACACCGGTCTCGAAGTCCGTTCCGGTCTGTGGAACGACCCGCTGACGGCGCTCGGCTCCGGGCTTATGCGCGGGTACACCCCCGCGGCCGGCATCGTGTCCGTCTTCCCGTCCTGGTCCAGCGCCGACGTTAGCTTCGACCTGCGCTCCGAAGACAGCGCTTTCCTCCCCCAGGAAGGCGACGGACTGCGCCAGGGCTCGTTCAACGCCTCGTCCTTCCTCCGTCTGGACGAAAAGTCCGCCGTGGAAGGGTCGGTCTCCTACCAGAGAGGCGTAAAGCGCAATGTGGTCTGGAACGAGACTTCCGACTATGAACTGCTCTATCCCTATGTGATGGCGGATTCCGTGGGAGGAAACCTTCAGAAGGAGGCATATGTATTCAGCGGGGCTTATTCCCGCAGGAGCGGCGGCTGGGTGTGGTCCGCGGCCGGCAAATACCGCGCGCTCCACGAATACCGCACGGTGGACCCGCGTCCGCGCGACATCACTTCGGACCTTGAGGTGGCCCTCTCCGGCGGGCGCGAACTTCCCGCCGTGCTCCTGACCGCCACCGCCAGATACAGAAAATACCATCAGCAGCAGTCCGTGGAGTTCCTGGACCCCAAGGGGGCCAACACTCTCCTTCTGCCCTTCACGGGGCTCGGAAGCGACTTCTACCGCTTCGAGACCACAGGAGCCTTTGCCGGCACCCGCTATCGGGGCCGCGGAGGCGAATTCGCCCTCACCGCATCGTCTCCCGACGGCAACCGCTGGCATTCCGGAGTGAAATACTCTCTGCTCAATGTGGTCCGCCACCTGACCGGGCAGAACGAGGCGCCCATTACCGAGATCCTCACCCAGAGGGCTTCCGCCTTCGCCGCCTATAAGTTACGGGAGAGCGGCAGGTTCCGCGCCGGAGTGGAGGTTTCCGCCTTCTATGAGCTGAGGCAGGGCAGGGAGAATGTGATCGACAATACCACCTCCGGAGTTTTCCGCACACTCTATTCCCCGCTCATGTACACCAATCATGTGGTCTCCGGCTCCCTGCGCGGCGTGCTCCGCCTGCAGGAAGCCTACGGCACATGGAGCCTCCTTCCCGAAGCTGGGGTGTATATGTTCATGTCGTCCTATGAATATCCGTCCCGAAATATGGACTTCACCTCCGGACAGGGGTCCGTGCGCCTGCGCTTTGCCAGGACTTCGGGTCCGTGGATGATGGATTTCGAGGGCGGCGCCGGCTATGTGGCCAGCCTTTCCGGCCGCTTCAGTCTGCCCTATTCGCTCACCAGGAAGAATGTTTACGAGGCCTATGAGGCCATGTACGGGAAGTTCACGTCGAACCGTGCCGAAGCCCTGCTTTCGGCCCGGGTTCAGAGGACCGTCACCCCGTCGCTGGCAGTGTTTGCCGGAGCCGGCGGGCAGGCGCTGTTTTTCGACGGCGGCGATGTTTCGGTCTATGCCCGAATCAGTGTTGGAATATGTTTTTAAAAGATACAGTTAAGTTAAGAAGTATGAAAAAATTAGGTTTAATTGCGCTCGCAGTGCTCTCGCTGCCTGCAGCAAGGAGGATGATCCCACAATCAGCATCACCTCCACTCCGCTCACCCTCGAGTTCGAGGCTGAAGGCGGCTCCAAGACTTTCAATGTGGAAACCAACCAGAGCTGGACGCTCACGACCGACGGCGCCGACTGGTATACAGTCTCTCCCGAATCCGGCAAGGGCAACACCGTGGTGACCATCTCCGTGGACGCCTATACCGATGCGGCCGAGAGGTCTTCCCAGATCACCTTCTCCGCCAAGAATCTTGTGAGGACCGTGGCCGTGGTTCAGCACAGGCCCGACGTGCCCAGGGACATCACCGAGATGAGCTACACCATCAGCTCGGCCGAGCAGGATATTACGGTGGCCGCTCCCAAGGGCTTCACCTATAAGGTTGTCCTTCCCGAGGGCGTGACGGTGGCTTCCGGCGACGAGAACAGCATCGTTCTCCACGTCTCCGAAAATGAGACTGGCGCTGACAGGAATTTCGAGATTTCCGTCAACACCAGCGACGACATCGTGCTTGAGACCGTCAGCGTCCTTCAGAGGTGGAACCTTCTCGGTGACCTTGTGATTGACGAGGTGTTCTTCACGGGCTTTTCCATCGACGGCGGCAACTCTACGGACTCTGGCGACGGTGACCAGTACTTCAAAATCACCAACACCACGGACCACACCGTCTATGCCGACGGCCTGCTGGTCGTGACTGGCACCTGCATGTCCAACAACTCCTCCACCGGAGCCTTCTGGGCCTATCCCGAGCTTCCCAATTCCATAGGAGTCAATACCATTTATCAGATTCCCGGCAGCGGCCATGACGTGGCTGTCGAGGCGGGCAAGTCCATCGTGCTCGCATTCTCGGCCAACGATTTCGAGGCCGAAAACGGAGCCGGCGTCAATCTGAGCAAAGCCGATTTCGAGTTCTATGACGAGAATGACATCTCTCCCGACACCGACAATCCCGATGTACCCAATCTCACCAACTGGGTGAAGGCTTCGCTCACCATCTCAACGCTGCATAACCGCGGATTCGAGAGCTGGGCCATCGCCATGCCCCCGGCAGACATGACCGCAGAGACCTTCCTGGCTGAGTATCAGTGGGTCGGCAAGAGGACTATGGACTTTAAAGGTTTCCATTTCGAGAGGGATATCGAGGATTCCTACACCATTCCGAACGAATGGGTGCTTGATGCCGTGAACGGCGCCATCAAGGAGAATCTCGGCACCCTGGCCTTCAACGCATCCGTGGACGCCGGCTATGCCGGAGTCTCCGAGGTTGACAAGGACGTCACCCGTTTCGGCAAGAGCATTCTCCGCAAGAGGGATGCCGACGGCAAGATAGTGGACACCAACAATTCGTCCAACGACTTCGAAATCTGCACTCCTCCCACCCTCAAGTAAGCAGGCAGCCGCTGCGGCTGCGGACAATAATAGGAAGGCGACTGATAATCACTTATCGGCCGCCTTCCTTGCGTTAACCGTCTTTTGGGCGTCCGGCTGTCTGCTCCGGAGACCTTCGCTTCGCTCATTTTTTAGAGTGGCGGTCCTCAGACCGCCCGGCAGTGCGGGCATTTTTGCCGCCGGCGAAGCCGGTCAGGCAATAATGCGGGAGCCCAAGAAATGCCCCTGATAAGGGTCGGCGGCGCAGTCGTCGGAGGTTTAGATGGCGAGGCGGCCGTCAGACCGTTACGGGGGCGGATTTTTCGGGGCAGAGGTTTGGATTGGTTTGGAATTGGAGGCAGAAGTACTTATATTAGTTGGCACAAAAGAGATTCAGATGAGTCTGCGGTCCGTCATACCGGCCATTGCATGTCTGCTGGCGTTCGTGCTCAGCTCCGCTTCGGAGCCGATATCTTCGGCCGATGCCGGAAGCGTCGCCGGAGCGACTGTCGCCGTCTCCGATGCGGCCGGCCTTGGCCGGGTTCTTGCGGACGAGTCCCTTTCGGGCGAGGTCTCCGGGGTGCCTTCCGGCTCTCCCGCAGGCGATTTCGGCCAGGTCTCGGAGGTGCTGTGCGGATGCGCTCCCGCCTCTTCGGGCCAGGTCCGCAGCCATGACAGGTCCGGCGGCTCGATACCATCCTTCCGGGTCATCCACGCCCCCGGGACCGTCCCCTCGGTGGAGGTTTCTGCCGCGCGGATTCTCCTTTCCGCAAACCGTTCGGGAATGCGGTCCCTCCACAGATATATATATTCCATCTGTTTTCTGTTGTTATAGGTTCTGGCGCCGCTCCGGACCCGGACGGAACTGCATTCCGACGGCCGTCCGCCGATGGCATCACTTTGTCTCCGCCCGCCCATGGACGGACTCATCCTCTTTTACAGAATCTTAACACACAGAAAATCATGAATATCGAATATAAAAGAGTGCACACTCGCAAAGACATAGTCATATCCCTCGCAGTCATCGCCGCCGGCATCGGCGCCTTCTTCTTCAACGCCGCGGTGAGCCTTATAATCCTTTTCTGCGGCGTCGTGATGCTGCTTTTCTACAAGAGCGGCTTCCGCGCGCCGGCGGGCATAGTCATGAAAAAGATTCCCGTGGACCTTTCGTCCTCCTGCAGGCAGTCCCTGCTTGACTTCCTGAGCGGCAAGTCCCCGGTGCCCGGCCTCGTGAAGACCGGAAACGGGGCGGCCATGCGCCTGGAGGTCTATTACAGCGACGTCGCCGGCGAGGCCCATGCCCATCTCTTTGATTTCAGGGATTATACCTATGTGGAGGCGGCTGAGCCTGTCGTCCTCCGCGGCGAGAATTGCGCCGTGCTTATGGGCGAGCTGAAAAAGCTGGGCGTGAAGGCCGTATAGGCGTTCCGCTATAGATATTAACGGTTGGTTTCAGTGCATATGGATGGCCGGAAAGTCGGATTGACCTCCCGGCCATTCCTTTTTCGACGGTCGGCTTTATGGGGCAGATGTTGCCGGTCCATGCCGGACGGGTCAGTCAGTGGCTGGTTGCCCGGCCGGGCGGCTGCCTTTTGCGGAGCCTCCGTCTTCCGGCGGCTGCTGCAGGTTTGGCCGGCGAGGCGCCGATTTGCACACTATGGGAGAAAAATGTAAATTAGAAGTCTTATGGCAATTATAATCATAGCGGTAGTGCTGGCCATCCTCGGCGTGATAGGCAGCGTGGCCCCGGCTCTTCCCGGGCCCCCGCTCAGCTGGATCGCCCTCCTTCTTCTCTATCTGATGCCGCTGGAAGACCCGGTGTCGCTGACCACCCTGCTCATATGGCTGGGCATCACCACTGTCGTGACCGTCGTGGACTATATCCTTCCGGCCTCGATGACCCGGACCATGGGCGGGCATAAGGCCGCTTCCGCCGGCGCCGCCATCGGCCTGTTCGCCGGTCTGTTCATCCCGCCCGTCGGAATGGTCCTCGGAAGCCTTCTTGGCGCCTTCCTGGCCGAGTTCTTCATCGAGAATGGCGGAGTGATGTCCTCCTTCAAGGCCTCTCTCGGCGCCTTCCTCGGCTTCATCGTCACCACCGGTCTCAAGTTGGTCGCCTCCGCCATAATGCTCTGGGTCATCATCGCCCACCTTCTCTGACCCGTTTCCCCGGGGATCCCCCGACGCTTCGGCCCTTCGACAATCTCCGGGACCGGTTTTTCCTCGAAGATTCGGCTATAACCGAAAATCCACCCCGTTTTCCGGGAAAGGATCTGTTATGATTGAGACTGTCCGGAGGTTTCTCTGCGGAATTGAATAAAATGAAAGCGACTGATAATCACTTATCAGTCGCTTTCATTGGATCTGCGGAGAGGACGAGATTCGAACTCGTGATACGGTTACCCGTATGCAGGTTTAGCAAACCTGTGGATTCAGCCACTCTCCCACCTCTCCGGAAT
>CAVIVH010000040.1:0-9113 GCA_963646185.1 bacterium
GCTACGACGTGAGCATATTGGTCAATGGTCTTCCCCTTGTCCATATCGAGCTCAAACGCCGGGGTGTCCAGATTCGTGAAGCCTTCAACCAGATAGACAGATACCAAAGGGACAGTTTCTGGGCCGGCAGCGGACTGTATGAATATGTTCAGATCTTCGTTATCTCGAACGGAACCAACACCAAGTATTACTCGAACACCACCCGAGCCAATCACATAAAAGAGCAGGAGACCGGGGGCAGAAACAAGTCCAAGAAGACTTCAAACTCATTTGAGTTCTCTTCGTTCTGGGCAGACGGCAATAACAAGACTATCCCAGATCTTTTAGACTTCACCAAGACCTTCTTCTCCAAACACACCCTACTCAACATTCTCACAAAGTATTGTGTATTTACCAGTGAGAAGATGCTGATGGTAATGAGACCATACCAGATTGCCGCCACGGAAAGGATAATACAGAGAATCAATGTAGCCAACAACTACAAGCTCTACGGCTCTGTTCAGGGTGGCGGATATATCTGGCACACAACGGGTTCAGGAAAGACACTCACTTCGTTCAAGACAGCACAGCTCTCTTCAAAATTACCTTACATAGACAAGGTTCTCTTTGTTGTTGATAGAAAGGATCTTGACTACCAGACTATGAAGGAGTATAACCGTTTTGAAGAAGGGGCAGCAAACGGCAACTCTTCTACGGCTGTTCTCCAAAGACAACTTGAAAACAAAGATAAGAACGGCGGTTATCACGACTACCGTATCATTATCACCACCATACAGAAGCTCTCGATCTTCGTCCAGAAGAACAAGAACCATCCTATCTTCCAGCAACGGGTGGTGATTATCTTTGACGAATGCCACAGATCCAATTTCGGTGAAATGCACACCGCTATCACCAAGAACTTCAAGAAGTATCACCTTTTCGGTTTCACAGGAACACCGATTTTTGCGCAGAATTCCGGTTCCGGCGGGAACATGCGGCTGAAGACCACCCAGCAGGCCTTCGGGGACAAGCTCCACACCTACACCATAGTGGATGCCATCAATGACGGCAATGTCCTGCCTTTCAGGATCGACTACATCGACACCGTCAGGAAGAAGGACGGGATATTGGACGCGCAGATTCCGGCCATAGACCGGGAAAGGGCCATGTCGTCGCCGGATAGGGTGACGCAGGTGGTGAAATATATCCTGGAGCATTTCGACCAGAAGACCTGCAGGGGCAAGTTATATACTTTCAGGGTGCTGGATGACATACAGAAGGTGGCCGGCGCCAGGAGGGGGGAGGAGCCCCGGGAGCATAAGACGGCAAGAAAGCTGGACGGGTTCAACGCCATGTTCGCGGTCGCTTCAATCCCTATGGCCAAGGCCTACTATAATGAGTTTAAACGACAACAGGCAGAACTCCCGGAAGCCCAGAGACTTAAGATAGCCACCATATACAGTTATGGGGCAAATGAAGAAGAGATTGACGGCATATTGGCAGAAGAGAATCCTGAAAGCACCACCCAGCTTGACCAGCAGTCAAGGGACTTTCTGGAAGGGGCAATCAAGGACTATAACCGAATGTTCTCCACCAACTATGACACTTCAAGCGACAAGTTCCAGAACTACTATAAGGACCTGTCCCTTAGAATGAAGAACCGTCAGGTGGATCTGCTGATAGTAGTCAATATGTTCCTGACCGGGTTTGACGCCACGACGCTGAACACCCTGTTTGTGGACAAGAATCTGCGGCAGCACGGGCTCATTCAGGCCTATTCCAGGACCAATAGGATATTGAACTCGGTGAAGGTGTTCGGCAATATCGTGTGCTTCAGGGATTTGCAGAAGGAGGCGGATGACGCGATAGCCCTGTTCGGGGATAAGGACGCCGGCAGCATAGTCATACTCAGGGACTTTCTGTCCTATCTCAACGGCTATGACACCGAGAACGGCAAGCATTGCTATGGCTACAGGGAGCTTGTAGAGCAGCTGAAGGCGGAGTTTCCGGAGGGGGAGCCCATTGTGGGCGAGGAGGCGGAGAGGCGGTTTGTCAGCCTGTTCGGCAGCATATTGAGGTCCGGGAACATATTGTCGTCCTTTGACCAGTTCGAGGGCTGCAGGCTGTTGGAGGACAGACCTATGCAGAATTATCAGGGCAATTATCTTGACCTGCAGGACAAGTGGAGGAAGAGAAAGGAGGGTGACAGGGAGAATATCAATGACGACCTGATCTTTGAGACGGAGCTCATAAAGCAGGTGGAGGTGAATATTGACTATATCCTTATGCTGGTGCGGAAGTATCACGACAGCAATTGTGCGGACAGGGAGATATTGGTGAGCATAAGCAAGGCCATAGGCTCGAGCATGCAGCTGCGGAGCAAGAAGGCTCTGATTGAGGATTTTGTGGCCAGCGTGAGTGCGGGGACAGATGTGGAGCAGGACTGGCGGACATATGTGCGGCGGCGGAAGGCTGAGGATCTGCGGGATCTTGTCGAGAGTGAGCATCTGAGGCCGGAGGAGACGGAGAAGTTTGTGGAGAGCGCGTTTAAGGAGGGGCAGGTGAGGACTACGGGGACGGATATTGACAGGCTGTTGCCGCCGATGTCGAGGTTTGGCGGGGGCGACAGGCGGGCGAAGAAGAAAACTGTGATCGCGAAGCTGCAGGCCTTTTTTGAGCGCTATTTCGGGCTGTAGCGCCTTTTCCGGGTTGTCTTTTTTATGTTGCGGCTCCTCGTTTTCGAAAGGTCATTAAGAGCCGGCTCCGTCCCGGTGACTGCTGTCTGCCCATTTTCGGAAAGTTACTGAACATGACGGTGCGCTTGCTGCCGAACTGGCAAAATTGGAGTGGGTAAGAAACTGAAGTCAATCTCCTGCATCTGAAACGGAATCCCGGTAGCTTGAAAAAAGTTGCTTCCCGGGAAAACGCTTCCCGAAAAGCAACTTGACTCATTAATTCTCAATTGGTTGCAGACTAATACTCTTCTTCGTTGAAGAAGAAATCGTCCTTGGTGGGGTAGTCGGGCCAGATGTCCTCGATGCTCTCGTAAACCTCCCCGTCGTCCTCCGGGAGTCCGCCGGGTTTGCGCAGACCTAACAGACGCTACAGACCGCGCAGATGCCGGAAGCTAGTCAACCCGGATGTTGGATTTGATGAGATTCAGGAACTCGTTCCTGGTCCTGGCGTCCTTGAGGAAGACTCCGGAGAAGGCGGAGGTGGTGGTGACGGCGTTGGACTTCTGAACTCCCCTGATCTTCATGCAGGTGTGCATCGCCTCTATGACCACAGCCACTCCGAGCGGATGCAGAGACTGCTGGATGCAGTCACGGATCTGGACGGTCAGGCGTTCCTGGACCTGGAGCCTGTGGGAGAAGGTGTCCACGACCCTGGCTATCTTGCTGAGGCCGGTAATCTTGCCGTCGGGGATATAGGCTATGTGGGCATGGCCGAGGAAAGGCAGCATATGATGCTCGCACATGGAATACATCTCGATGTCCTTGACCAGGACCATCTGCTGATATTCCTCATCGAAGAGGGCCGATTTGATTATGATCTCGCCGTTCTGGGCATATCCCTGAGTGAGGAACTGCATGGCCTTCGCGACCCGCTCGGGGGTCTTGAGCAGGCCCTCGCGGTCGGGGTCTTCCCCTATCAGCTTGAGTATTTCCCTGACATGGCCGGCAATCTGTCTTGTCGTCTTCTCGTCGTATCTTTCTTCCTTTATGTATCCCATATCGCTTTCTTTTTGGTTCGGCCCCCGCTCCGGGAACTTCGCCCGGCAAAATTACTCAATTTGGCGATATAAATCACAACTCCCGCCCGCTCTTTCGATTCTCAATGGTCTTCGTGCATATACCAGTCCTTGTCGGCAGGGGCAAGGCGGCGGAGGGCATATTGCTTACTCTGAAACTTATGCCTACCTTTGCCCGCCGCAACCGCATAACAGATTTTTTACAATCCCAAAGACGGTAACGATATGATAAAGAAGAACGTGAGCGCCCCGCACGGCAAGATTGATTTCGGCTCGGGCGAAATCGGTCCTTTGTTCAGAAGTATGTTTTTCCCCACCCTCGTGGGGATGCTGTTCATGTCCGCCCAGACCGTCATAGACGGCATACTCGTGGGCAAAGGCGTGGGAGCCGAAGGCATAGCCGCCGTCAACATAGTGGCACCGATATGGACGGTAATCTCCGGCATAGGCCTTATGTTCGGCATAGGCGCATCGGTCATGGCCAGCATGCATCTGGCCAACGGCAACAGAGAGGCGGCCTGCACCGTCCACACCCAGGCCTTCTGCGTGGGGACAGTGCTTATGGCTATAATCCTGTCGCTTTGCCTGATGATGCCGAAAGCCGTGGTCTATGCGCTCGGATGCAGCCAGGTCCTGGAGCACTATGCCCTCGACTATCTGCTGTGGCTCCTGCCGGGAGTGGCTTTTCTTCTGTGGCAGTGCGTGGGCATGATGATGGTGAGGCTGGACGGTTCGCCGCGCTATGCGATGTGGATCCAGGTGACCGGTGCGGTGGTCAACATCGTGCTCGACTGGTTGTTTATTTTCCCGATGGGCATGGCCGTAAAAGGCGCAGCCATAGCCACTTCCATCGCGTGCATCACCTGCGGGCTGATGAGCCTGGCCTATTTCATATGGTTCTCGGAGACCCTGAAGTTCCGCAGGCCGGAGGCCGGCTCGCTGAGGAGCACTCTGCGCAATGCGGCGGAAATGGCGAAGGTGGGGTCCGCCACATTCATCACCGAAGTGGCCATAAGCATAACCATGATTGCGGGCAATTATATGTTCATGTCCATGCTGCATGAGGACGGCGTGGCGGCCTTTGCCGTCGTATGCTATCTTTTCCCGATCATATTTTCGGTCAACAACGCCGTGGCCCAGTCTGCCCAGCCGATAATCAGCTATAACTATGGCGCGGGGCAGAATGACCGTGTGCGCGGGGCTCTGCGGGTGTCGCTCCTGGCGGCGCTGATGTGCGGGACCGGAGTGGTAGCGGTGCTGATTCTGGGCGACCATCCCGTGGTGAGCGCGTTTCTGCGCCCCTCCGAGCCGGCCTATGCCCTGGCAATCGGCGGCCTGCCGTGGTTTGCGTCCTGTTCCATATTCTTCGCCCTCAACGTGGCGTTCGTGGGCTATTACCAGAGCATCACCCGGACCGGTCGCGCGATGGTCTATACGGTGCTGCGCGGCATCGTCTTCGCTGTGCTGGGCTTCATGCTGCTTCCCCGCCTGATCGGCACGGTGGGACTGTGGACGGCAATTCCGACCGCCGAGCTGCTCACTCTGCTCATCATCATCGCGGGCCGGCTGCGGGCCAGGGGCCGCGCATAGGGTTTTCCGACTGGCGGAGGGACGGAAGCCTGCGGCACAGGCACGGCTCAGGGCCATTAACTGACGGAGGAACAGAGAATTATAAAATTTTTCCAGCCATATGGGTGCAATATGAAAAATTTATATATATTTGCGGCCCTACTGAGGCGGGAAACCGCCAAATGACTGGACATTTGAATTTTAATTTAAACGACTATACCCATGTATTGGACGCTTGAACTCGCCGGCAGCCTGGACGATGCTCCGTGGCCGGCCACAAAAGATGAATTGATTGACTATGCGAACCGTTCCGGCGCTCCCGAAGAAGTCATTGAGAATCTGCAGGAGCTGGAGGACGACGGGGAGGTTTACGAGAGCATCGAGGACATCTGGCCCGACTACCCCACCAAGGACGATTTCTTCTTCAACGAAGAAGAGTATTAGTCTGCAACCAATTGAGAATTAATGAGTCAAGTTGCTTTTCGGGAAGCGTTTTCCCGGGAGGCAACTTTTTTTAACAGGCGTTTAACGGCCTCACGCTTTTAATGTTGAACACCGGGACTCATTCTGATATCTTTGGGAAGTAGCGGATGAAGTTGCATTGGACAAAACCTGGCGATGCCATGTCTTAGTGAAGACAAAAAATCAGCCCGATTTTCGGGCTGATTTTTGTGGCATCGTCGTTTGGCGGAGCAACCGCCAGTGCGGAGCTCCCGTCAGTCGTTCACGACGATGTCGTCCAGAGAATTCACAATCAGCTGCAGCGAACCCTGATAGAGTGTCAGGATGCCGGTGATGTCCACCGTCGCCTTGCCCGAAAGCACCGACTCCGGAATTTCACTGTCGCCGAACTTCGAATAGCCGCTGGTGCGCAGCTGAATCTCGCGCGAGCCCATCTTGAAATACTGGCTCACCGAATAAGCCGCCGCATGCGCGCGGATGTCATCCCTCGAAGTGGCATAGCCCGGATCGGCGGGCTCGCCCACGGTGCCATAGTTATAATCATTGGCGTTGCCGATCTGAATGTCATCCCATACGCCCGAATCCAGATACTCCTTGAACTTGCTCTCCGACATCGCCCATGTGGTGATGCCGTGCGGAGCGTCAGAGATGAATATGCGGTTGGCCGAGACCGTTTTGTCCTTGTTGGAATTGATATAGACCAGGCAGAAAGCCTCATTGGCATACTTCAGCCCCTTCAGAGTCACCAGACGTCCCAGATACTTGTTGGAAGCCTGCAGAGAAGTCTTGGAAGGCAACTGGCTCGAGGTAATCACCTCAGGAGTCACCTTGTCTCCCTGCTCGCCGCAGAACACGTGAGAGTCAATCAGATAGCTTGCCTCCAGATAAGACGTCTCATAAGAGCCGGTGGGGTCGTTATAACCCAACTGCACCATTCCCTGGCCGCCATAATTGCCGCTCTTATAGCCATACATGCCCAGAGTCAGTCCGTTACAGCGCACATAGACCGTCTGCCCTTCCTTATAGAAATTATACAGGCCGCTCTTGCCCAGCTTCAGCTCTATGGCCGCAGTCTCGTCCTGGATGTAGAGGCTCTTATAGAAATTGCCCGGCTTGTCGGTGGTGGAGACCTTGCCGCTGATTACTATGTCACGGTCTATGTCCCACGGCTTTCCCGTCGTGTACATCCCGCAAAGCTCGGCTATGGTCGTGTTCGCCGTCATGTCCGCGGCCTTCTCCGCATCCGGAGCGGAATACTTTCCGGTGAATACGGGGTCAAACTCCTCCCTGAGAGAGGTGCAGGAGGCGGCCAGAACCGCCGCCGCAGTCAGAATGAATATCCTTTTCATACTTTTAGAAGCGGAAATAAAGGTTCAACATATAGTTTGCGCCCGCCATATAGAAGTACTTCGAGTCAAACTTGTAATAGCGGCTCTTGTCGCTGCTGGTGATCAGACGGCTCTGTTCATAACCGCCGGTGCGCACACCCTTGTTGTTGAGCAGGTTCTGCGCGTTGAGCGAGAAGCCGAAATTATATTTGCGGTTGATATACCACGACTTGCCTATGCTTGCGTTAAGCAGGAACGCCGGGTCGAACTCCTCCTGAGAGGCCATGGCCTCGATTTCGGCGGGAGTGGCCACTCCGTCCGGACCCTCGATGGCCGTGTTCGTGCGGTAGAGAGGAGTCATGTCCAGATAGGACTTGGCGAAATACTGTCCCGAGAGCTCAAAGAACCAATAGGAACTGGTGCGGTAATTGAGCGAGAGCGCCGCGGCCATGGAAGGAGTCGAAGGCACATGATGCTTCTGATGTCCCGTGACCACAGGGTTTCCGTTCACGTCCAGCTCTATCACGTCATTGCCGTCGGCGTCCTTCACATGATTATAGATGGGGCTGTCCTTCCAGTAAAGCACCTGCTCATTCTCAAACACGACCTCGGAGCTGTTGTCTATGGTCTGGGTCATGTAGGGGTTGGAGGTATAGACATATTCGCCCATGCTCAGCACGCCCGAGAGCGAGAGGCCTTCCACGGGAAGCGGCACCTTCGCGCCGAACTCAACGCCCACATGGCGCTGGTCTATGCCCGTGAGGGCGAAGTTGCTATAGCTCTGCTGAGAGTCGTCATAGACGCTCATCAGGTCGCTCTGGTCGCTGATCTTGGTCCAAAATCCGGTCACGCGCAGGTTATAGCCGTTGTTGCTCCACTGATAGTTGACGTCGGCGGAGACGGTCTTCTGGTCGGTGAGCCCGTCCATCATGGTGTTGCGGGTGCGCGGCGACACGAATGCGTCGTTGAAGGTGGGCGCATCGTTGAAATAGCCGGCGTTGACGCTGAAGCGGTGGCCGCCCTTGAGGTAATAGGCCAGCGACAGCTTGCCCGCCCAGGTCAGGAATCCGGCGGTCTCGCTCTTGCCCTTCGAGGTTATGGCCTTGCCGTCAGAATCATAGGTGGTGAGCACCTTGCCCATATATGAAATCTCGCGTCCCTCGTCGTCCAGGCCGGCGAACAGGCCCTTGCGCATGAGACCCTCGCGGTAGAAGGACTCATAGCCTATGGTGCCGCCCAGTGTTGCGGTGAATGCGCCGCGGGTATATTTTCCGTTCGCCCAGACATGAGCCTTGCGGATGTGGGCATAATAGTCATAGCCATATTTGCCGCCCTTCGTGATCTGCTCGGCGGCGCCGTTGGCCAGGAAATAGTCCAGGTCGTTCTGGATCAGCGCCTCGTTGGACGCATAGTCGCGCTCGGCGAACTGGTCTATGTTGAGGTAGTACTCGCCGCCCAGCAGGTCGGCGATCTTCTTGTAGTTCTCCGTGCGGTTCAGTTTGCCGTCAAGTCCGGCGTCCAGGGTGAAATTGTCGTTGACATACCAGGTGGCGCTTGCGGCCAGGTTCAGGTCGCGCTGGTCCACATGGCGCTCCTCCTGGGCATACTTGCTGCGGCCGTCGGCGGAGTTATAGTTCACGTTGTAGAGCTTGTCCCAGTCCAGATGCTGGTAGCCCGCATAGTCCTTGGAATGATTGGTCCAGGACTCCTTGGCCCAGTTGTACTTGCCTACATTGCTGCGGTTGTAGTCGCTGTCGTCCATGAAGAAATAGCTCGGCAGGTTGCGGTAATAGTCGGGCCTCGGGTCGGCCGCGTCATACCAGTCGAGGGCGGTGTAGCCGTTGCTGCCGCAGCGGTAGAGCAGGGTGGCCGAAAGGTCCAGCCTGTCGGAGGGCGATGCGGTATATTTGAGCACGGTGACAGGCTCGAAAGTCCTGCGCACGCGGCTGTTGCGCATCACGCCGTCCTGATAGCCCCAGTTGGAGTTGTACATGTTGTCGCCCATCAGGTCATAGACCTCCTGG
>CAVIVH010000041.1:0-6904 GCA_963646185.1 bacterium
ACATAGACGAAATCGAGCTTTATCTTCTCGCCATAGACATTGACCGAAAAGTCATTCCTGTCCACGAGAGGCCTGGCGCCCTCGGGGAAGGTCACTCTCATGGAATCCTTCTTGCGGAAGGCTACGAGCTGCCATTTGCCGAAACGGGCAAATATCTCATAGACATTGTAGAGCGCTCCGTCGATGCGGGACGCGGTGAATTCGCCGCTGCGGCAGGAGACTTCCCATTCGGAAGAGTCGCTTCCGTAGAATACCGCGACATTCTTATACTTTCCCATATATTTTGTCGTTAATCAAAATAATACTCAGCATTGTCCTCCTCGACCGAGACGGCGTCCTCGTCACCTCCGGTGCAGTTGAGGTTAAGCGTGATTCCGGCAGGGGCGTTGAACACGTCATTCTCGGATATGCCCAGAGTCCCGTCGGCAAGCACCTTCTTCATCCATATTCCCCAGATGGGCAGAGCCATGTTGGAGCCGCCTCCATAGGCGATGGACTGGAAATGAATCTGGCGGTCCTCGCCTCCCGTCCATATGCCCGCGGTGATGGTGGGCGTGTAGCCGATGAACCAGCCGTCGGAGTTGTCGTTGGTCGTTCCGGTCTTGCCGGCTATCTGCCCGCGCAGGTTATAGACCGAGCGTATGCGGTTGCCGGTGCCCTGGTTGATGACGCCCTGCATGAGATTCGCCATCAGATAGGCCGTCTCTTCGCTTATGGCCTCGCGCTTATGGTTGTTGAACTCGCCCAGCACGTTGCCCTGGCGGTCCTCGATGCGGGTCACGAAAACGGGACTGACATAGACGCCTTTCGAGGGGAAGGTGTTGTAGGCGGCCACCATGTCATAGAGATAGAGGTCGGCGGGGCCCACGCAGAGCGACGGCACTTCGTCTATATGCCCGGATATGCCCATCTTGCGCATCATTTCGGCCATGGCGTGGGGACCGAACTGCTTCATCAGATAGGCCGATATGTTGTTGGACGAATGGGTCAGACCCCACTTGAGGGTGACCTTCTTTCCTATCCAGATGTCCTTGTCGGTGCTTCGCGGCGTCCAGGTGTCGTCGCCCACTATGAAGGTCTGCGGCACGCATACGGTCTCGTCGCAGGGGGACATGCCCTCCTGCATGGCCAGCGTGTAGAGGAACGGCTTTATGGTGGAGCCCACCTGACGGCGGCCCTGGGTCACGTTGTCATATTTGAAGTAGCGGTAGTTGGGGCCGCCGACATAGGCCTTGACATGACCGGTCTCAGGCTCCATGGCCACGAACGACGACCTGAGGAAGGACTTGTAGTAGCGGATGGAATCGTCAGGGGTCATGGTCGTGTCCACATAGCCCTTGCCGTCCCAGGTGAACACCCTCATGCGGACGGGCTCGCTGAACGACTTCATTATCTGCGCCTCGCTCAGGCCCTCCTTCTTTCCGGACCGCCAGCGGTCGCTCCAGCGGCGCGCCTGGTTCATGAGCATGTCCACGGTGGACTGGTCCACGTCGTTGGAGAAAGGACGGTTCTTCTTGTATTTCAGGTCGCTGAAGAAGGTCTTCTGCAGCTTGGTCAGATGCTCGGTCATGGCCTCCTCGGCATATTTCTGCATCTTGTAGTTGATGGTCGTATAGATGCGCAGGCCGTCCTTGTCCAGATTGTATTCGCTGCCGTCCGGCTTGGTGTTCTTCTTGAGCCAGCCGCAGAGGTCGTCGGTCTCCCAGAGGAGAGAGTCGCGGGAATAGTCCTCCGCAAACTCATAGGAGGACTTCTTGGGCTTGGTGCGGTTCATGTAGCGGCGGAGCATGTCCCTGAAATAGGGGGCGAGTCCGGCGTTGTGGTCCTGGACCTGATAGTCCACCGTTATGGGAATCGCGGCCACCGAATCCTGCACGGCCCGGCTTATATATCCGGCCTTATGCATCTGGCGGATTACGAAGTTCCTGCGGGTCAGGGACTTGTCTGGATTGAGCACGGGATTGTAGCGCGTGGGCTTGTTGATCATTCCTATCAGGGTGGCGGCCTCCTCCAGGGTGAGGTCGGCCGGCTCCTTGGCGAAGAAGGTGTGCGACGCGGCCTTGATGCCGTAGGCGCTGCTGCCGAAGAAGACGGAATTGAGATACATGTCCACAATCTCCTCCTTGGTGTAGTTCCTCTCCAGCTTGACGGCGGTTATCCACTCCTTGAGCTTGATCCACACCATCTTGAGCGAAGACATTCCGGGGATGCGGCTGCTCACGTCGCTTCTCGGATAGAGGGTCTTGGCAAGCTGCTGGGTGATGGTGGAGCCGCCTCCCTGGCTGGAGTCGCGCATGAGGAGGGTCTTGAAGGCTACCCTGCCCAGCGAGACGATGTCCACGCCGGAGTGTTTGTAGAAACGGCGGTCCTCGGTGGCCACGGCGGCCTGCACCACATAGGGCGACAGCTCGTCATAGGCCGCATAGGCGCGGTTTTCTATATGATATGTGGTGAGAATTTCACCGTCTTCGGCCAGAACTTGGGTGGCCAGCTTGGTGTCGGGATTCTCGAGCTCCTCGAACGAAGGGATGTCGGCGAAAGCCCAGACAAGCAGGAGGAGGAGAAAGATCAGCGCGAAGGGGCACAGGGCAATGCCCCAGAACCATTTCGATATCTTTTTTCTTGAGCCGTCGGTCATGTCAGCAAAAAATATGAAAATAAATTTTCATCGGTTTCCCGAAACGACAAAAATAGCTATAAAATTTGGATTTTTACTTTGAAAGTCCGTTACTTTGCCCTTCCAAATCTCAAAAGGCAGACTTGATATGGCTGATAATCTAGTGATAGTGGAGTCTCCGGCCAAGGCCGGGAGGATTCAGAAGTTTCTTGGAGAGGGATACATTGTCAAGCCCAGTTTCGGTCACATCCGCGACCTTCAGGACAAAAAGCTGAGCGTGGATGTGGAGCACGGATTCAAGCCGGAATATGTGATTCCGGACGACAAGAAAAAAGTGGTCAAAGAGCTCAAGACGCTGGCCGGAAAGGCTTCGACGGTGTGGCTCGCATCCGATGAAGACCGGGAGGGAGAGGCCATTTCCTGGCATCTCTATGAAACTCTCGGACTCAGGAAGGAGAGCACCCGCAGAATCGTGTTCCACGAAATCACGGAGCCGGCCATTCTGAACGCCATCAAGAACCCCAGGGACATAGACATGAGCATGGTGGACGCCCAGCAGGCCCGCAGGGTCCTGGACCGTCTGGTGGGCTTCGAGCTGTCCCCGATTCTCTGGAAGAAGGTCAAGAGGGGTCTTTCGGCCGGAAGGGTGCAGAGCGTCGCCCTGAGGCTGGTGGTGGACAGGGAGAAGGAAATCATAGCCTTCCGCCAGGAGCCCTATTACAGAGTCACGGCCGTGTTCCATCCCGCAGGCACCCCCGCGGGAACCAAGGTGTCGGCCACCCTGGACAAAAAATTCCCCACATATGAGGAAGCCCGCGCCTTTCTGGAGGACAGCATAGGCGCATCCTATAAAATCGCCTCCCTGGAGAAGAAGGAGGGCCTGCGTTCGCCCGCTCCGCCCTTCACCACCTCCACTCTGCAGCAGGAAGCCTCGCGCAAGCTCAGGCTGCCCGTGAGCCAGACCATGAGGATAGCCCAGACCTTGTATGAAAAGGGTCTCATCACCTATATGCGTACCGACTCGGTGAACCTCTCTTCGCTGGCCGTGAACGCCGCCAAGAAGTTCATCACCGAGAACTTCGGCGGGGAATATTCCCACCCGAGACAGTTCCGCACCAAGTCCAAAGGCGCCCAGGAGGCCCACGAGGCCATACGCCCCACCTACATCGGCAACACCTCCATCGAGGGCACCCCGCAGGAGAAGAGCCTCTACAGCCTCATCTGGAAGAGGACGGTGGCCTCGCAGATGGCCGACGCCAGGGTGATGAAGACCGACGTAAAGGTCGAGTCCGACAAGAGAAGCGAGCGCTACTCCACCCAGGCCATGGAAATCCTCTTCAACGGATTCCTGAAGCTCTATATCGAAAGCACCGAGGACGACGCCGAGGACGAAGAGGTAATCCTCCCGGAGCTCCACACCGGCAACGTCATGGAGGAGAAGGGAATCTCCGCCGAGTGCAAGTTCACCGCCCCGCCGTCCAGATATTCGGAGGCTTCGCTGGTGAAGAAGCTGGAGGAGCTGGGAATCGGCCGTCCTTCCACCTATGCACCCACGATCACCACCCTCACCACCCAGAGGGGCTATCTGGTCCGCGGCAACAAGGAGGGCAAGACGGTGCAGGTGAGGAACATGGCGCTCAAGGGCTCAGAAATCCGCGAGAGCATGAAGAACGAGACGGTGGGCGCCGACAAGGGCAAGCTCATCCCCCAGGAGATCGGAATGATAGTCACCGACTATCTGGTGAACAACTTCCCGGAGGTGCTGGACTATAACTTCACCGCCGGTGTCGAGAACGAGTTCGACGAAATCGCGGAGGGCAAGGAAGTGTGGAGCGATGTGATAGCCCGTTTCTATGCGCCTTTCCACAAGGGAGTCGAGGACGTCACGAAGGAAGGGGCCTATGCCCATGCCGAAAAGGAACTCGGAACCGCTCCCGACGGCCAAAAGATAGTCGCCCGCTACGGACAGTGGGGGCCCTATGTGCAGAAGGGCGAGGGCGACGACAGGAAATATGCCAGCCTCGGACAGGGACAGCTCATCGAGAACATCACCCTGGAGGAGGCCCTCAAGCTCTTCGAACTCCCGAGAACGGTGGGAGAAGTGGACGGAATCCCCGTGGTGGCCACCAAGGGAAGGTTCGGTCCCTATCTGAAATATGGCGACAGGAACGTGTCCATGCCCAGGGGCACGGACCCGCTCAAGATCACTCTCGACGAGTGCAGGGAGCTGATTGCCAAGGACAGCGCCAAGAACAGGGGTCCTCTGGCCCAGTGGGGTGACATCCAGGTGCTGGACGGAAGATTCGGCCCCTACATCAAGTACAACGGGTCCAACTACAAGATTCCGAAGGGCACCGACGCGGCCTCCCTGACCGAGGAAGACTGCAAAAACATCATCGCGAACGAAGAACCGAGCAAAAAAAGAAGCTATCGTAAAAAATAATTCGTAACTTACGAGGGTTAAAAAGTAACGGATTATTATGGACAGCTATCACATCGACGCTACGGACCAGAAAATCCTCTCTCTTCTTGTCAAGAACGCGAGGATGCCGTTTCTGGAGATTGCCCGTGCGTGCGGCGTTTCGGGAGCCGCGATTCACCAAAGAGTTAAACGTTTGGAAGCCAACGGAGTGATTACCGGCTCCAGGCTTATGGTCAAGCCCCAGGCCCTGGGCCTCAATGTCTGCGCCTACATAAGCGTGGTGCTGTCGGAGGCCAGCAAATATGCCGAGGTGGTGAGCGCGCTGAAGAAGGTTCCGGAGATTGTGGAGTGTCACTTTATAACCGGAGAGTACACTCTGATGCTGAAGCTCTACTGCCAGGACAACGACCATCTCATCGAGGTATTGCTCAATACGATACAGAAGATCCCCTATATCAAGGCCACCAACACGATGATGGCGCTGGACGAGGCCATAGACCGGCAGATATGGGTGCAGGACTTCAAGAGTACAAGCTACACCAAGAAAGGTGAAAAAACCTCTGACAAATAAATTTTCGTCATTGCGTTTACAATAAAAGTCTAAGCCAGTCCCGAAGGGACCGCGCCGGGCAGGCGCGAAATGCCCCCTGACAGGGGGCTGCCGGCTCGCCGGCAGGGGGGTTAAGATGCCCAAAGGGCGATAATAAGAAAGGGTTAGGAGTGGTTCCTAACCCTTTCTTATTATCGCTTCCGCCAGAATCAAATCCTCGGGCGTCGTTATTTTTAAGTTAAATTTCTCTCCCAGACACCACTCGAGCGGAATCCCGAAGCGCTCCGCCACCGAAGCGTCGTCGGTGAAAGACGTGTCATAGGGCTGGGCATAGGCCGCCTTGATGTCTTCCGAACGGAAAATCTGCGGAGTCTGCGCCGCAAAGACCTCGCTCCTGTCGATTTCCCTGCCCTCTATCCGGACCAGCCGCCGGCCGTCGTCTCCGTCGGGAAACTGGCGCAGCGCCTTGAGAGTGTCCGTCACCGGCAGGACCGGAATCAGAGCCCTGCAGGAGTCTATGCGCGCGACCATAGACCTGATGAGAGAGGTCGAGACCAGCGGGCGCACGCCGTCGTGGATGGCGACCACCGCCCCGTCGGGAACCTTCTCCAGCGCGGCCCGCACCGAATGGAAGCGGGTGACGCCGCCATGGACCAGAGTCTGGGGATGAGAGAAGTTGCGGGAGAGGCAGTATTCCTTCCAGTAGGGGATGTGGGCTTCGGGGAGCACGGTCACCACCTTTATCCCCGGGCAGGCCGAGGTGAATTTCTCGATGGTCCGCTGGAGAATGGCCTTCTCGCGGATTTCCATGAACTGTTTGGGAACTGTCGAGCGCATCCTGGTCCCGCTTCCGCCGGCCACCGCCACAAGATAAATTTTTCCTCCCGTCATATCAGAAGTGTTTTGCCCTGCAAAGTTCGGTTTTTTTTCGTACTTTTGGAACCGTAAGACAACTAGACAACGAAGCAGAATTCAACATGGCATTCTCGTTTTTAACTCAGGAACTTGCGGTGGACCTCGGTACGGCCAACACCGTGATTTTCCAGAACGACGAAATAGTTCTCGACGAGCCCAGCATAGTGGCTCTTGACAATAACACGGGCAAACTCATAGCTCTGGGGCAGAAGGCGAAGCTGATGCAGGAGAAGACCAACCCCGGCATCAGGACCATACGTCCGCTCAAGGGCGGAGTCATCGCGGACTTCAACGCCGCCGAGCAGATGATAAAGGGTTTCATCAAGCAGGTGAACAGCAAGCGCCGCTCCCTCTTCACCCCGAACCTGAAGATGGTCATAGGCATTCCCTCGGGCAGCAC
>CAVIVH010000041.1:6978-9078 GCA_963646185.1 bacterium
CTCGACGTGGAGGCGCCCAAGGGCAATATGGTCGTCGATATCGGAGGCGGCACTGCCGAGATTGCAGTCATCTCCCTGGGCGGAATCGTGGTGCAGGAAAGCATCAAGACCGCCGGCGACGAGTTCACCAGCGACATCCAGTACTATCTCCGCCAGCAGCACAACGTGCGCATAGGCGAGATTACCGCCGAGAAGATCAAGATCGCCGTGGGTGCGGTGATTCCCAACCTGGTCGAAGAGCCCGAACCCTTCGTGGTGAAGGGCCCGAACCTTATGACGGCGCATCCTGTGGAGGCCAAGGTCTCCTATCAGGAAATCGCCCATTGTCTGGACAAATCGGTCTCCAAGATCGAGTCCTCTATTCTGCATGTGCTCGAGCAGACTCCGCCCGAGCTGTACTCCGACATAGTCGAGAACGGAATTTTCCTCTCCGGAGGCGGCGCCCTGCTCAGAGGCCTGGCGCAGAGATTCTCGGAGAAGGTGAACATACAGTTCCATGTGGCCGAAGATCCTCTCCGCGCCGTGGCGAGAGGCACCTGCCTGGCCCTCAAGAATTCCGGAAACTACTCGTTCCTGATGAGATAACCAATCCCGCTCCGGACTGACATGGCTGGAAAAAGGAATGTGACAGGCACACTGATAAGCACGGCAATCTTCATACTCATGGAGATTGCCGCGCTGAATATGCTTGACCGCAACGGCGCCGAACAGCATTTCTTCATGGCCAAATGGCGCAACGCCGCCGCAGGCTGGCTCTGGGAGACAGAGACCGCGGTTTCCGGCTATTTCTCGCTGAGAAAGAACAACGAGGCTCTCAGCCTCGAGAACCAGAGGCTGTTCGAGGAGCTGAGACGCTACAGGACCGCCGAGAGCATGGCTTCGGTGGACGCCATGGCGGCTGTCGCCGACGGGGAAGGCTTCCGCTATACGCCCGCCACCATCGTGAAGATCAGCCGCGGCACCCAGCATAACTACATCATCCTGGGCCAGGGCTCGGACAACGGCATAAAGCCCGGATCCGGCATCATCACCGCACAGGGCGTGGTGGGAATCGTGGACACCGTGAGCCGGCATTATTCCTATGCGGTCTCCCTCATGAACGCGGACCTGAACATAAGTGCCCGCCTGGGCAGGGAAGGCGCCGTGGGCCCCCTCAGCTGGGATGGCCTCACCTCCACCGGCGCGGTGCTCAGGGAAATCCCCCTGCAGAGCAAGTTCGAGCCCGGAGACACGGTCTATACCAGCGGATTCTCCTCCATCTTCCCTTCCGGCATCCCGCTCGGGACCGTCGGGGACGCGAAAGTTGTGAACGGAGCCACCTATGACATCAAGGTGAGCCTGCTGCAGGGAATCAACGACCTCAAATATGTGATTGTGGCCGAGAACACCGGACGCGGCGAGATCCGCGACCTGGAGAAGGCCAAAAACAAAACGGGAGCAAAAAAGAAGAAATAGCGGCATGAAACGGAATTTCTTTCTATACTGGTCTCTTCTTGTGGCGGCGCAGATTCTGCTCGGCACATGGGCGGATTTCACCCCGCTGCTGACCCTCTCCATACTGCCGCTTCTCATCTTCTGCCTGCCCACGAAATATGGCACCGCAGCGGCGCTGTTCATAGCCTTCGCGACCGGTTTCGTCACCGACCTCTTCTCGGAGGGGCCCATGGGGCTGAACATACTGGCGCTGGTCCCCGTGGCGGCCGTGAGGACAGGAGTGATCCGCGCGGTGTTCGGCGAGGACCTCATCATAAGGCAGGAGAACTTCTCCATACGCAAGTACGGAGCGGCCAAGGTGATTTTCGCCATCTCTCTGGTCCAGAGCCTGTTCCTCGCCGTCTATGTGTTCGCGGACGGAGGCGCGGCCAGGCCGTTCCTCTTCAGCCTCGTGCGGTTCATCATTTCCCTGGCGGCGGGAGTCCTGCTGTCCTATCTGCTGACCGACACTCTCACATCCGAAGAAAGGAGGTAGTCCATGGAGATGAACCGGTCTAACAAGCTCCTCATCGGGCTGTGGGCGGTGGCCGCGATAATCCTGCTGAAGCTGTTCTGGATCCAGATAGTGGACACCGGCTACAAGGAGGACGCCACGCGCAACTCCAT
>CAVIVH010000042.1:0-1778 GCA_963646185.1 bacterium
AGCGTAGAGAGTGTGGTCCTTGCCCATTCCGACATTGGTCGAAGGGTTGTGGACGGTGCCCCTCTGGCGGACGATGATGTTGCCGGCCTTTACGGTCTCACCGCCGAATTTCTTGAGGCCGAGTCGTTTGCTGTGCGATTCACGACCGTTCTTTGAACTGGATTGTCCTTTCTTATGTGCCATAGTTGTTTCCTCCTCTGATTAATTAAGCGATAGAATCGATCCTGATCTGGGTCAGCTTCTGACGGTGACCGTTCAGCTTCTGGAAGCCCTTGCGACGGATTTTCTTGAATACCAGCACCTTCTTTGCCTTCACGTCGTCGGCGAGGACGGTAGCCTTCACAACTGCGCCTTCCACATAGGGAGCGCCCACCTTTACGGCTCCCTCGTTGTCGATGAGGAGCACTTTGTTGAACTCAACCTGCTCGTCTTTCTTTGCAGCGAGACGGTTGCAGTAAAGCGTCGAGCCGGCCTCGACCTTGAACTGATGGCCGGCGATGTCTACGATTGCGTACATCTGTGTTTATAAACTCTTAAAGTTCCGGTCGCAGGCGTCCGCTCCCTGAGGCGGATCTTTGTGTGCACAACGGCCATTTATCAATTAGCGCGCAAATATACACAATTTTCTTCATTCCGCAAACTCCGCCCCGCTCTTTTGAAAGCCGCCCCGAAATAGTCACCGAATTGTTCCGCGACAGCTTCTTTTTAAGGTGGCGATTGAGTATATTCGCCATCATGAACTCTCCATTCATATATGACAAATATGTCACCGGCAAGGACTTCATCGGCAGGAAGGAGGATTGCGCCCAGCTGGCCGCCCTCATCGGGGAAGGCTCTCATGTAGCGCTCTATGACGTGCCGCGCAGCGGAAAGACTTCGCTGATCCAGCAGACCCTGTTCAACATGAAGCTAGCCGGAAAGAGGTTCATGGCCGGGCAGTTTTCCCTGCTGAACGTCCGCAGCGTGGCGGAGTTTCTCCTGCGCTACGGAGCGACTGCAGTCAGGGCCGCAGCCTCCACGCCGGACGAATATGAGAGCCTTGTGAGCCGCCATCTGGACGGAACCCGCTTTTTCTTCGACAGGAACGCCTATGCGGAAAGCGGCCGCGTGATTTCGCTCGGCGGCGAGCCAGAAGCCGGCGACATCGACGCCATGCTCCGCCTTCCCTGGGCCATAGCCGCCGAAAAGGGCCAGCCTCTGCTCATGATAATGGACGAGTTCCAGAACATAGACCTGACCGAGGACGGAGACGGAATATGCGCCGCCCTTGAAAAGACATCCGACGAAAACGCCTCTGCAGCCGGACCGGGCTGCACATTCATCTTCTGCGGGTCTATGGTCAATGCGATGAAGTCAATCTTCGAGGTCCGCAGGCACTTCTACCGCAAGACCACGCGCTTCGCGCTGGGCAGGATCGACGAGAAGGACATCATAGAGCATGTGGTGAAGGGCTTTCTGGTCGGGGGCAAGATAATCGAGCGCGAGCTGCTGCTGGGCACCTGTCGCCTGTTCCGCAACCATATGGGCTATATCAACCATTTCATCGCCATATGCGACTCGATGTCGAAGGGCTATATAGTGGAGGCGACTCTGATGGACGCCCTGGACGCCATCCTGGCCATACACCGCCCCCGTTTCATGGCCGCGATGAACAATCTCACCACCTTCCAGGTCAGCATGCTGAAGGCCGTGCTGGACGGGGTCTCGAAGCTGTCGTCCTCGGAGGCGATCGACGCCTATTCGCTGAATTCCTCGGCCAACGTGAAGAGGCTCAAGGA
>CAVIVH010000042.1:1788-4159 GCA_963646185.1 bacterium
GTCCTGGAGGACCCGCTGTTTGAGTATTGGGTGAGGAAATATTATTTCGAAATGAAGGGATAGCACATCCCGTTTTATAATTCTATGAGCAAGAAGAAATTGGCAGTGCTTTCCGGCGCAGGAACGAGCGCGGAGAGCGGATTCAGCACATTCAGGGACAACGGCGGCTACTGGGACCGTTACGACCCGCAGGACGTGGCGTCCGTCGAAGGCTGGGAAAGGGACCGGAAGCTGGTGCTGGATTTCTATAATTCGCTGCGCGCCCGGCTGAAGGATGCGCAGCCCAACGAAGCGCACAGGCTGATCGCCGGCCTGGAGCGGGACTATGACGTGACGGTGATTACCCAGAATGTGGACAATCTCCACGAGAGGGCCGGCAGCACCAGGGTCATCCACCTGCACGGCGAGCTCACCAAGGTCCGTCCGGAGCACGGAGTCTATGACCGGACTTATTCCGAGGCCGAGGTGTTTGACATCGGCTATGGGGAGATCGGCCCGGGGGACAAGGCTCCGAACGGGGCGCAGCTGCGCCCGCACATAGTGTGGTTCGGGGAGGCGGTACCCAAGATAGAGAGGGCCATGGACGTGGTCGCGGCCGCCGACATAATGCTGATAATCGGGACTTCGCTCTCGGTGTATCCTGCCGCAGGTCTATACAGATATGCCAAATCGGGCACACCGATATATATAATAGACCCGAAGGACGTGCCCGTGCACGACCCCAGGATAGTTCACATAAGGGATATCGCCTCGAAAGGGATGGAGAAGTTCATAAAAATTTTGGAAAACGGATGATTTGGCTTATATTTGCGTCCGCTAATAAAAAGGGGGTGATTTAGAAATGATTATAGTACCTGTCAAAGAAGGAGAAAACATCGAGAGGGCACTCAAGAGATTCAAGAGAAAATTCGAGAAGACCGGAACCGTCCGTGAACTCCGCGCCAGGAAGTGCTTCGAGAAGCCCTCGGTGAAGAAGAGAGTCAAAATGGAGAAGGCCATCTATGTGCAGCATCTCCAGCTCCAGGACGAGCAGTAATCCGTCGGATTTCCGACATGCCATAAAGGCTGACCCCTCCGGTCAGCCTTTTTTGTTTACAGCTCCTTTCTGAGACGGGCCGTGGCGATTCCGAGCTGGCCGCGGTATTTGGCGATGGTCCTCCGGGCCACATTATAGCCCCGGGCCTCCATCTCCTTCACCAGCTGGTCGTCGGTGAGCGGCTTATGCTTGTTCTCGCCGTCCACACATTCCTGCAGGACCTTCTTGAGCTTGCGGGTGGAGACCTCCTCGCCCTCCTTGTTTTCAAGGCCTTCGGAGAAGAAGTATTTGAGCGAGAAGATCCCGAAATGGGTTTCTATATACTTGCTGTTGACCACTCTGGAAATGGTCGAAATGTCAAACTTGGTCCTGTCGGAAATATCCTTGAGCACCATGGGGCGCAGATGAGACTCGTCGCCGTCCATGAAATAGTCGTGCTGATAGTCGATTATGGCCTGCATGGTGGTGAGCAGAGTGTTGTGCCGCTGCTTCAGCGCCTCCACGAACCATTTCGCCGAATCTATTTTCTGCTTGACGAAAGTGGCGGCCTCCTTCTTCTGGCGGGTCGAGGAATTGGCCGCGTCCATCAGGATGTCCGCATATTTCTTGTTCACCCTCAGCTCCGGCAGCGAGAATCTGGGCATGGTCAGCACCAGATTGCCGTCCACCAGATCCAGCTTGAAGTCGGGCACGATTTGCTGAGCCTTGTCGTTGTAGGAATCGTCAATCTGGCCGCCGGGCGCGGGATTGAGCTTCACTATCCTGCCCATAGCCGCCTTCATGTCCGCCTCGGACAGGTTCAGTTTGGACATTATCTTCTGGAAATGCCTGTTCGAAAAGTCCTGGAAATAGTCTGTGAGAATCTTCTGCGCGGTCGTCACGTCCGGAGTCTTGGGCATGGTCCTGATCTGCAGCAGCAGACATTCCCGCAGGTCTCTGGCCCCGACTCCGGCAGGGTCGAACTCCTGCACCACCGCCAGCATCTGCTCCACCTCCTCCCTGTCGGTCTCGATGCCGGCCCTGAAGGCCAGGTCGTCCACCAGGCTGTCCAGGTCGCGGCGGAGATAGCCGTCGTCGTCTAGGCTGCCGACTATGAACGCGGCTATGGACCTCTGACGTTCAGTCAGCTCTCTGTAGCCGAGCTGTTCCATAAGGCTCTGGGTAAAACTCTGCTTGACCGAAAAGGTGTTGTACTCGGGACGCTCGTCCTTGCCGTAGTTGTTGACTTTCAGCTTATAGGAAGGAATGGGGTCGTCAGCGTCGAGGTCGGAAAGCGACACATCTCCCTCGGTCTCCCCCTCGGAAGCGCCCCCCTCATCCTCCTTCTCCGCAGGC
>CAVIVH010000042.1:4169-7943 GCA_963646185.1 bacterium
GTTCGAGCTCCTGGATGGGGAGCTCTATGAGCTTGATGGTCTGAATCTGCAGCGGCGAAAGCTTCTGCTGCTGCTTCAGTCCCAATTCCTGTTTCAGCGTTCCTGCCATATCTTTCTCGCAACCCTGACCGTGTCCGTGACGTAGGCGTTATTCTTGTCCACGACAGGGTAATTGATGTTTTCCTTGAGTATGAACGCGGTGGGGAACTCCGCCCTTATCTTTTCAAGCAGTTCCAGTGCCTCGCTCTTTGTCCTGAAGTCGCCCACCGTCACCTTGAAATAAGGGTTCTGGTAGCTCCTGTAGGCCGCCACGCCGGGATGTCCCGCCTCGAAGCGTCTGAGCGTCTCCTCGGACTCCTGCCTTGCCTTCTGACTGTTGTCAAAGAAGATTCTCACCCGGTAGCCCGCCATGTGACGGGTGCGGTTGTCCGCGATATGCTTCTCCAGCGCATTCTCCATCGCCTTCGACTGATGCACGGTCACCGTCTCCTTTCCGCCGCCCAGCAGAGACATTATGCTCGTACCCACCAGCGAGGAATCCACGGCGGCGGCCGGTCTGTAAACGACGGAATCGGCCATAGCCATGTCCTCGGGGACGTTCTGCGCGCCCAGTCCCGAGGCTGATATCAAAACTGTTGCCAAAGCCGCGGCAAGCGCCGCAAGTAGCCTGATGTTTCCCATAAAAACTATATTTCTGCGGCCATGTCCGCCTTTTTCCCATATCCCGCCTTGTCGAGCAGCTTCTTCAGCGGAACGCCCTTGCGCTCGATCTTCTTCGAGGGACCGGTCTTCATCCCCGCCCTGGCGCTTATGTCGGCGGTAATCTTTTCCGGGTCAAAATTTCCCGCCATGGACATGAGCATCCCCAGCGAGAAGGAGGACGAAAGAGTCATCTCGCACTCCACGGGATAGGTCTCGGTCCTGTGCGCCCTGATTGTCACCGGCCCGGCGCTGTAATGCGCCATCTCCCGGCCCTCGAAATACAGCGTGCCCTCTATGTCCGAGACTGTGAACCTCATCGCCGGATTCCGGATTTCAAGGTTCAGAGTCCCTTTGGCGCTGTGCAGAGAGGTCATGGACATGGAGCCCAGCCCGCACGACACCAGTTCGATGCGCTCCAGACGGTTTGCGCACGAACACAGAAGAAGGACGGTCAAAACGACGGCCGCTGCTCTGAAAAGACGGATCATAGACACAAATATAGTCATTTATGGCAATTCTTTCCGGGTCACTTCTTCTCCGGGAAAGCCTTTTCAAGCGCGGCTTCGGCCTTGGAGAGAATCACCGTGGAAAGAGAGACCTTCCCGTCGGGGTCCACTATCACCATGGACGGAATCCAGCCCACCCCGTAGCTCTGCGCGACGGCGGACTTGCTCATTCTCACGAGCTCGCAGGTCTGAGTCCAGTCGAGACCCGAGTCCTTCACAGCCTTTTCCCAGGCAGCACGGTCGGTGTCGAAGCTTATGCCTATGAACTCCACTCCCATGGAATGGAATTTCTTATAGAGACGGACCACGTCGGGGATGTCCTTGCGGCAGTCCGGGCACCATGAGGCCCAGAAGTCCAGGACCACCCACTTTCCCTTATAGTCCGAAAGGCTGACGGCCTTGCCGTCCATGGACTTGAGCGAAAGGGCCGGAGCGTCGGTCCCCGCCTTCACCAGGCTCGCGGCATACTGAGAATCAAGATCTTCCTTTTCCTGTGCAAAGGCCGGCGTGCCCGCCAGGGCCAATGCCGCCATGATTGCGAGAGCTGATAGTTTTTTCATATTTATCTGTGTTTGATTGTGTTCCGGATTCAGAACTGCCGGGATGGAGGCGCCACGGGGGAAACCCCACCGTCGGAGTGCGGGTGAAGGGACTCGAACCCATACGCAACTAAGGCACCAGATCCTAAGTCTGGCTTGTCTACCATTTCAACACACCCGCAAAATCTATCGGAAGGCCGTAACATGGGCCCGTCACCGAAACCGGCCTTGGGAAGCTGCCGGAATCTGAGTCCGATAGAACTGCAAATATAAAGAGTTTTTCCGGTTATCAAAAGACCTCGCCCGGCCGGCCCGGGTCCGGGGCGCGCTCAGTCGTCCGTGGACTTCGCGGCCACAGACTGGCTGACGGTCTCATCCGCCGCAGACTGGCCTCCGGCCTCATCCGCTCCGGTCTCATCCGGAGCCTCCGCAGCCTCGTCATATTCCTTAAGCTCAGCCTCATCCAGCTCTCCGGTGTCCGTGTCATATCCGGAAGCGTCCTTCGCGCTGTCCACCGTCCTGGCCGCGCCCTCGGTCTCCTTCAGCACCGCCGCCGCACCGCGCGAGAAAATGTTGTGGATGGACTCCACGAGATTGTACTGCATGTCGGAAAGCTCAGTGGTGAACACCGGCACATTGGCATTCTTATACTTCGCCTTGCACAGCTTATACTTCCAGTCGTCGAAATTGCCCGTGAGATTGACCCCGAAGCGGAAAGGAAGCGGAGACTTGAGTACCGAGATATGATATCTGAAGCTCTGGTCGAAATTCTGGGTGCCGTCCATGGCCAGCTGATACCTGTCCACCGCCATGACGAAGGGGAACACCTCCAGCTTATTGTCCGATATGAGACCCTGCACGGACATGTCCTGAATCTTTCCCAGCTTCCTGTCCTTGAACATCAGGATCTTGGCCAGCTTCTTGAACTCGCCCTCCTCCGCCACCGAGAGGTCGCTGCCGCTTATCTTCATCACGCCCCTGATCGAGGGGGTGACCAGATTCATCGCCGTGTCCAGCCGGGAAGTGGCCGCCATCTCGCAGTCCAGCACGCCCCTGAAAGACTTGAGCATAGGCATGAGCGAATCCACCGCCGGGAACAGGGTTATCACCTTGTCCGCCGTGATCTCCGCAAGGTTCAGGTCGAAGCCGGCCGTGATGTCGCCGCGGGTGGAATAGAAGCCCTCCAGATAGATGTCGCCCATGTTGGAAGTAGCCACAGTATTGGTTATCTGCAGGGTCTTCCGCTTTATCTTTATGTCCGAAGCGAACCAGTCCACATTCAGGGCCGCATAGTCTATCGCGTTGCCCTCCAGCGAAAGCTCCGCGTCCAGATTGGCCGGGAGCACCAGCGCCGCGACGGTGCTGTCCACCTCATCCCGGCCGGCCATCACCTCCGCCATATACTGCTCGTCGGAGACGCTCTCGTCCATGGCCCACTCCCCGCTCTCCGGCGGGATATATCCGGCCCCGCTGTTATAGGCGAACATCAGCTCGTCGGCCTGGATCCTGTCCGAAGTCAGCTTCATCCTGGCCTTTATCAGGCCCTTGCCGGTGAGCGCCCTCTGGAGACCCGACACCGTGCCCGAGAGGCTGGCGTCCGAGTTTCCGCTGCGCAGGGTGAGATTCTTCACCTCGATCCTGTCATTGTCAAACTCGCCTGACACGTTTTCCAGCGAATTCTTCAGCGGGAAATAGGGGGTGATCACGGAGCCGCCGGCCATTCCCAGCGTGCCCTTTATCGTCCAGTCCCTTATATATTTCGCCAGAGACTCGCTCAGGCGTATATCTATGTCGTTCTTGTTGAAGGACTTGTCCGGAAGGAAGACGGGGTCTCCGTTTCTGCGGACCAGCATGGAAATGAGCGAATCGCGGCGCACCCCGGGATAGACCTTCTGCAGCGAATCGAGAAAATGCTTCCTCTTCTCGCTCTTTCCGTTCCTCTTCATCACCGCCGAGATGTCGAAGTTCATCGAATTGGCCGTGACCCTGTTCACGCCCTGCCTCATGGCCATGGCGTCCGCCCTGCT
>CAVIVH010000042.1:7953-9048 GCA_963646185.1 bacterium
GCTGCCGAGCGAGAGGATCGGAACATCCTTTTTCACCGTGCCGCCGTCCCCGTCATCGACCGTCGCCTCAGTGGATGAAATCCTGAAGCTGTTGCTGAAGTTCTTGACACCCACGAACATGGAATCCGTCCCGAACATGGCCAGTCCTCCGGCGCCGAGAGTCCCCACTATGGGATGACGCTCGTTGCCGAACTCTTCACTGAAGGTGCTCTCGGCGTTCTGCAGAGAAAGCGAGAAGTCCCTGCCGCGCACGAAAGTGCCATTTCCTATGGTGGCGAACACGCTGTCCACCCGGCTCCTGAGGCTCAGAAGCCCGGCTCCGAGAGCCGATCCGCCGTCATCCTTTCCGATTTCTATGCGTGACGGCCCGATGAAGGCCGTAATCGTGTCCCTGGTGTCTTCGAACAGCATGCCGTCGGTCCTGACGCTGCCCTCCACGTCGGCACGCGAGAATCTGTAGGGATTCATGTCCGAAAGCAGCACCATTCCCTCCAGCTCGCCCTCGATTCCGCCGGCCAGCCGCATGCCCTCCGGCATGAGATAGTCCAGGGTGTCCAGGCGCACGCCGCCCGCAGCGCTCAACATTATGAGAGGGTCGCCGCACAGCACGTCGTCAGCCGATCCGGAGCCCCTGAGGGTGATTCCGGCGATTCCGGCCGCCAGGGTGTCAAGCCTCACGTCCAGCTTGCCATATCTGTCGGTGGCCGCGTTGACGTCCACCGCTATGGTGCCCTTCTGCGAGAAGCCGCTGTACTCCACGGTGGCTTCCGGGATGCTCAGCTGGGCTATCAGCTCCGGAAGGGCCGCCCTTGCGGGGACATACCAGCCGTCGCACAGGGCAGTGAGGTCGGCCGTGGCATCGGTGGAGATGTCGTTCACTTCGGGGAAAGCCCCGCCCAGGAAATTGCGGGCCGTCTCCTGAAGAGGGCATCCGGCTATGAGGAATTCCGCCCGGACATAGGTGCTGTCGGTTTCATGGCGCACGTCGGCCTCGCCGCTCAAGTCTATGGTTCCGGCCGTGAGTCTGAGGTCCCTGACCGAGAACTCGCCTGCACTGCGGGAAGGGAAAGACACCTCTCCCTTCAGGTCTATGGG
>CAVIVH010000043.1:0-8932 GCA_963646185.1 bacterium
GTTCATGGGCGTGAGGATGAACGTGTCGCCGGAGGAGGCCAGATTGACGACGGTGGGGTCGGAGATGGTCATGGAATATTTGAGAGTCTCTCCGTCCTCGTCATAGAAATAGTCTGCGATGTCGAAGTTCCTGGAACCGGTTGCCTTGGAATTGAAGATCTGGTTGCCGATTTCGCCCCTGGTCACAGGCTTATGGTTCTCGAGAATGGTGTAGTCCACATTCACGGAGGTCAGAGCCCCGTAATAGTCGGTGACATCGAGAGTGGCTCTGTAGGACCCTGCGGGAGCGGCCGCGCCGGTGATTCTGACCACGGGATTCGCGCGCGAGGTGGTGTCTATCACGGCAGCGTCGGAGCCGGGAGTGAACGCCAGGGAATAATAATGTCCGTCAGGCTCGGTGATGCTGAACTTCGCAGCCGCGGCCTCATGGGCCTTGATGGAGAATGCCGTCTCCCCCTGAGCCTTCACCGCGGGAGCGGAGTTGGCACCGGTGGTCACGCGGACCCTGTCGGAGAGGCCGGACACGTTGCCCGCCAGGTCGCAGGCGGACGCCGCCACATAATATTCAGTGTTGAACTCCAGCCCGGTGAGCGTGCCCTCCAGGACATCGTCCGGTTTGGAGGAGGAATCCACATAGAACATTCCGAACATGACATCGGAAGTCGAGGAGAAATCGGCCTTGCCGTAATATACATATATGGCCGAAGGAATCCTGTCGTCCGCGTCGGAAGGGACTTTCACGCTGAAATTCAGATTATTGGACTGAGCCGAAACGGAGAGTCCCGAAGGAGTTCCGGGAGCGGTGCCGCCCGAGCCGGCTATGGCCTTGTAGGCATTGGCCAGACCTGAGCCCAGCAGGAAACGGCTGTTGAAGGACGATATGTCCGTGACTCCGTCGCGAAGGCTCTTCTCGAGGGCTTCGCAGGTGTATCCCTGCTTGCCGTTGTGGGAGACAAGCAGGGCGGCGATTCCGGACACATGGGGGCAGGCCATGGAGGTGCCCTGCAAATAGCCGTAGCGGTCGCCGGGCAGGGTGCTGAGCACCATGTTGCCCTTCCGGGAATCTCCTCCGGGGGCCGCGATGTCCACCCATTCGCCGTAATTGGAATAATAGGCCTTCTTGTAGTCGGCGCCCACGGAGGCGACATTGAATATGGCCTCATAGGAAGTCGAGGACACGCTGGCGCTCTCGTTGCCGGCTGCGAAAATCACTATTCCGCCGGCCATGGGACCGGTCTGGTTGCCGTTTTCGTCCAGTCCGGCATATTTGATGAAATAGTCCACCGCGAGCTGGAGCGTCTTGGGGGTGGAGGTCACCTCGTCATAGCCCCAGCTGTTCTGGGCAATCACTGCGCCATGGTCCGCGGCCCATTTGATGGCCTCGATGCCGCTGCCGGTGTTGTCTCCATCGAAGATCTGGCAGGACATTATCCTGACTCCCTCCTTGCCGTTCGCGGCGTCTCCGCCGGCTATTCCGCAGACACCGACGCCGTTGTTGTTGACTGCGGCTATGGTTCCGGCCACATGGGTTCCGTGGGAGTCTGCGTTGACCTTATAGGTGTTGGTGACAAAGTTGAATCCGTACTGGAAGTCCCCGGACTTGTCGGGATTGTGCCACATGTTGGCGGCCAGGTCCTCGTGGGTGTAGTCCACTCCGCCGTCCACCACGGCCACGATCACGTCGGAATTGCCAGTCGTGTAGTTCTTCCAGACGGGGACCACGTTGATGTCGCAGCCGCTGACCGAACCGGAGGCAGAGCCATCGTTGAAGTAATGCCACTGCTTGCCGAGACGAGGGTCGTCGAACGGAAGCGAAGACGACGAAGAGTCCTCCGCCCTCCGCGAGGGGACGGGTTCATCGGCATAGACCGCAGTGCCTGCGCCGCCGGTGATGCTTATCGCATAGTCATATTCTATTTCGTCCACTCCGGGGATGGCGGCCACTGCGTCTCCGGCCCTGGTCACGGGCACGAGCTCGTCAAACGAGCCCACATACCACTTGTGCAGGCCCTCGGCCCTGGTCCTGGCCTCGAACTTCCCGGCCTCCGGGAAAAGCCTCCTGAGGGAGGTGATTCCGGCGGCGGCAAACTGAGGGACAGAGGCGGCGTCTATGTTGCCGTCCCCGTCCGCGGCCTTCTCCAGCTGTCCGGACACCTCGTCCGAGACATGGAGGATGATTCTGCCGGGATTGACGCTCTTATGCGAAGACAGAGAGGACCGGGCGGACTCGGGTTCAGTCTCCGGAGTCATTTCCTTTGTTCCGCAGGACCACAGCATCGCCGCGGCCATAAGCGGGAATACGAATTTTCTCATGTTGCTGTTTTTAGAAGACTACAGGAACTCTACGACCTGCATAAGGCTCTCGGGATCTCTCCACTTCACCTTGTGGCTTTTCAGCCAGGTTTTCCATTCCGCGGCTCTTCCGGAGCCCGCGGCCTCCTCCACGGCACCCTTTGTCGCAAGACAGGTGACGGCGGGAGTCACTATGAAATATTTCTCCAGCAGCGGGAGCACGGCGCCGTCATGCTTGGACGCAAGGAGCAGCATATGGCTCTGGTTGATCTGGGAGTCGGTATCTATCGACGAAAGCTTGCGGGTGGCAAGCGTGGTGCCCGAGGCTCCATAGGCCCCGGAAGCGGAATTCAGGGAGGCGAAGTCGCCAAGGATTTCGGTGACCACACAGCCTTTCCTGTCCTCGGCCCTGACCTTCATGGCCTCGCGGTTCACCATTATGTATTTGTCCTCGCCTATGAATATGGCATTTATCCCATCCGGCAGAGCCTCCTTCACTATGTCCCCGTCGAGATAATGAAGCTTTCCGGCCCGGAGATGGACATTCAGCTTCCCGGCGGTCTTGGAGCCGTCGTTCATATAGATGACGCCGTCGGTGAAATCGGGATAGAGATATGGCCATGCCGTGGTGGGCGTATATGCCCCCTGAGCAGGCAGGACCATCGGAAAAAGGGCGGCAAGTGCCAGAAGGATAAGTTTTCTCATACTCACAAAGATATAAAAAAAGTGTCCACGGGGAAATCCCGCGGGCACTTAATATGAAGTCAAGTCAGAAACTTAGTTCTTGACGGCTGTGAGCACAGGGCTGGCGTAACCGATCCATCCGCCGCCGGGGAGGTAAGCGTAGAAGCCGCAGTCACTGGCGAACAGAATCTTGGTCTGGCCGTTCTCGCTGACAATGGTAGCGGTGGTGGAGCCGCTGTCCACATACTGAGTATCATCATCATCTGCGTCGCCATACATTCCGTAAAGGACTATGGAGTCGAGGCCGGGATACACATACTCGGACTTCTGGCCGAGAGGTATGGTGATGGTCGTGAGGTCTTCGCTGACGTTTCCGTAGTAGCGGGTGTCAGAAGCTGCCCAGCCGCTGTTGGCGAAGAGGTTGTCGAACCACACCATGTGGTCGTCGTCATTGTCCTTGTAGAGGGTCATGGTGTAGCCGGGCTCGGAGCATGATCCGGTGCTGGTCACGGTGTAGGAGCCGAGTATCGAAGCCAGCGGGTGGTCGATGTCGCCGACTGTCACCGTGCAGGTGCCGGTGGCGCCGAGATTGATTCCGGCGGGCTTGTTGAGGACGACCTCGAACTTGAGGTCTCCCGTGTACTCGTCATAATAGAGAATCTGGAACTCGATGTACTGAGTCCTGTTCTCCGAGTCGAAGGTCAGGGTCTTGGAAGTTGTGAGCAGTTTCCAGCTCACGTTCTCCTTGGCGGTGAGCTCGTTCACCTCGAAGCTGACGGTCTCGGAGAGTCCCTTCACCGAAGCGAGGCTCACGGGAATGCGGAGCGTCTCGGCCGCAGTGACGGTGCCGTCGGCGTTCATCACGCCCTCGTCCACGGACACGGAGGACGATGAGAAGGCCACGAAGGCATTCGCGTCATCGAACTTCACCGGGTCGTTGCTGTCGCAGGAGACTGCGAGAAAAGCGGCGGCCGAAGCGAGTGTCAAAAAATATGATAACTTTTTCATATCGTCCGAAATTAATATTTATAGTTCTGAACAAGGTTGGCATTGACCTCCATCTCGGTCTTCGGGATGGGAAGAGCCCATCTGTAGCTCGGGAACTCTATGTTGCGGTTGGATTCTGCGAGGAAATCGCAGGCCTGACGCTCGAGAGGCTGCTTCCAGCGGGCGAGGTCGAAGAAATAGTGACCCTCCCATGCGAGCTCCTTGCGTCTCTCGACCTTGACATTGGCCAATCCGGCTGCAGTGTAGGCGGAAGCGCCTCGGGCTGCGGTGATGGCGTTGAGGTCCGCAAGAGCGGAAGTGCCGGCCACGGTGGCGCCGTGAACCTGGGCCTCTGCCCTGTTGAGATACATCTCGGAAAGACGGAGCACGGAAGTGTTGCTGGCATCAGGAGTGTAGATTCCCTTTCCTTCATACTTCAGGGTCCACCACAGACCGTCGGTGCCGGCCGCGTCCTGGCTATACAGGTCCTTGCGGACATCGGTGTCCTCATAGAGGGCCATGAGCTCGGGGCTGACTATGCAGTCGCCACAGGAGCCGGCGGGGTTGGTCATGTAGCTGAGGGCTGTGTTCGAGACATTGGTCAGGTCCTGATAGATCTCGAAGATGACCTCGCTGCCTCCCACGTCCTCAGTCCATGCGGAGAGATACTCGTCCTTGCCGTAGAGGCTGTAGGCGCCGCTATTGATGACCAGAGTGGCATAGTCGGCGGCATTCTGCCAGTCTTCCATATAGAGATACACCCTGCTCAGGAGAGCGCGGATGGCGTTCTTGGAGACGGATGCCTTTGCATCTTTCACGCCCTTGTGGGTGTAGCCGTCGGCAATGATGCTCTCGGCTTCCTTGAGGTCGGCCACGATGTCGTCATAGACTTCCTTGACTGTGAGTCTGGCAGACTGGTCGTCGGGGTCGGTGTGATAGATGTAGGGGATACCGAGATTCTGGCTGGGATCCTCGAGCGAAGAGCCTGTCGCATAGGAGTAGGGCTGTGCGTAGAGGGTGACCATGTCGAAGTGGCTGATGGCACGGATGAACAGGCACTCGGCCTTGAGGTTGTTGAGGTCCTGCCGGTCCACCTCTTCGGCGGCGTTCTCGAGGTTGTCGATCACGTTGTTGACCTCGGCGACAGTGACATAGCCATATGCCCAGAAGCTGGAGGTGGCGTCGGCCGTGTAGTTCCAGTTCATTTCTGTGGCATAGCGGTTGGAGTTGTGGGACAGGGACTTGATTCCGTTGCCCGAACGCATTTCGGACTCGAGGACTCTGTCTCCGCCATACCATGCGGCAGATGCAAGGTATTCATATGCGCCGAGAGTGGCGCTGCTCAGCCCGGAATACGAGGAGAGTGTCTGCTCCGTGCTCTGTGTGGTGCGCGGGCCTTTCTCGAGGAATCCGTCGCAGGCTGTCATGGAGAGAGCCGCGATGGCTGTGAGTATGTATGCAATTGTCCTTTTCATTTTCATTTCTTGTTTAATGTCAGAAAGAAACTTCCACTCCGCCGACGAACGACTTGACTGCGGTGTGGTTACCGCCGTAGGCATAACCGATGGCTCCGAGGTCGGGGTCAAGGGCGTTCACGTGGTGGAATGTGTAGGGATTAAGGGCGCTCACATAGACCTTGAGTCCGCTAAGCTTGATGGCTTTGACGATCTTGGAGGGAAGGGTATATGAGAGTGTGACGTCCTTCACGCGCAGATAGCTGCCGTCCTCGAGGAAACGGGTGCTGTAGCCGGCATACCAGACGTTGCTTCCGCCTGCGATGGGTTTGGGGTTCACACCGGTGTCACCGGGCTTTTTCCAGTAGTTGAGCGATGAAGAGACACCGTTGGTGGACCATGTGTCCTCACCGTCGGTGGTGAACCAGTTGCCGGTCATGACCTTGTTGCCATAGACAAACTCGAAGTATGCGCTGAGCGACAGGCCCTTCCAGGACAGCTCGGTATTGAATCCGCCATTGAACTTGGGCTCGGGAGAGCCGGCATAGATCCAACGGCCCTGGCTCCTGTCGGAGGTGAGGGTGCCGTCTTCAGTCACGAAGAGGCCCTCTCCGGTGGTGGGGTTCACTCCGGCATATTCGCGGATGTAGAAGTTATACAGGCTCATGCCCTCGACTATGCGGACAGGGGTGTCCGAATAGCTGGAGCCGTTCCAGGTACGGGGGTCAGTGGCCGTCAGGAATCCCGAACCTGCGAGGTCGAGGACCTTGCTGCGGTTGAAGGCGATATTGAATCCTGCGGACCAGTTCCAGTCGCCCTTGCGGTAGAGAAGGCCGTCCAGCATGAACTCGACTCCCCTGTTGCGGATGGAACCGGTGTTCATGAAGTTGGAACCGAAACCTGTGGTGTAGGGAGTGCTCTTGGAAAGGAGCATGTCGTCGGTCAGACGGTTATAGACGTCCACGCTTCCGGAGAGGCGGTCATCGAAGAATGCAAAATCGACACCCACGTTCCAGGTCTTGTTCTTCTCCCATGAGAGGTTCTGGTTGTCGGGGCGGGAAGGAGTCATGGTTGTCAGACCATTGTACTCGCCGGCGGCATAGACGCCGTAGGCGCGGTAGGCGGAGATGTTGTTGTTACCGTTCACGCCATAGGAGACGCGGAGCTTGAGCTGGCTGAGCCAGTCGGAAGTGCTCTGCATGAATTTCTCCTTGTTGATGTTCCAGGAACCGGAGAGGGACCAGAAGATACCCCATTTGTTGCTCTTTCCGAAGAGGGAGGAACCGTCGCCGCGGACAGAAGCCTGGGCGAAGTACTTGTTGTCATAATTGTAGTCGGCAACTCCGAAGAAGGAAAGCAGGGTGTACTGCTGATAGCTGTATCCGCCGGCATCGGTGGTAGCCGTTCCGGTGGTGATCCAGGGAAGGTCGGGGTTCACGTTGGGGGAGCTGACGCTCATGCCCTCGTAGGTGTCGATCATAGCCTCCTGACCTGCAAGCACCCTCACGGAATGAAGGCCGAACTTGTCGTCGTAGGTTGCGGTGTTGGAGGTGGTGAGACGGAGCTCGTCAGTCTTGGCGGAGTAGAGCGAGGTCGTTCCGTCGGGAGCGGCCTTGTCGCTGCTGTACTCGCGGGCGGTCAGGAAGGAAGCCTCGGCAGAGTCTGTGGTCTTGAGGGTGAGCTTCTTGATGGGCTTCCACTCGAGATACATGTTGCCGTTGAAGCGGTACTCCTTATCGTTGTTCTCGTCATATGCGGCATTGGCCCTGGGGTTGTAGCCCTGGTTCTCGTCAGGCTGCGAGAATGAACCGTCCTCGTTGTAGAGAGGAGTCCAGGGAAGCAGCTGGAACATGGCCTGGGCCGGGTTCACATAGTAGGAGCTGCCCATGGCGCCGGAGTCAGAGTTGTTGTAGCTGACATTGATGCGGGCACCGGTCTTGAGGTTGGTGCGGAGAGTGTAGTCGGCGTTCACGCGCGCGGAGAAACGGTTGTAGTCGGTGCCGTAGTAAACGCCCTCGTTGCTGTGATAGGAGAGGGATGCATAGTAGGAGGCACGGTCGTTTCCGCCGGTGGCATTGATTTCATACTCCTGCAGCATGCCGATGCGTGTGAGGTCCTTGTACCAGTTGTGGCAGTTCTCGGCAAGCGATTCGGGAGTGTAGTAGGGATCGTTGGGATCATCGGGGTTGTAACCGCCGTTGATGGCCGCGTCTCTCCAGTATCCGACAAGCTCGGAACCCGTCATGGGACGGTAGTTGTTGTCGTTGGCGAGCTGCTGGGCACCCAGCTTGACCCTTGCGGTGAACTTGGCCTGGCCGGACTTTCCGCTCTTGGTGGTCACGAGAATGACGCCGTTGGCGGCACGTGAACCATAGACGGAAGCTGCGGCAGCGTCCTTAAGGACGGTGATGCTCTCGATGTCGTTGGGGTTGAGGAATGCGGTGCTGGATCCGCCGCCGGTTCCGTAGTTGGAGGAAATACGGTTATCGCTGGTGATGATCGGAATTCCGTCCACGACCCAGAGAGGCTCGTTGCCCGCGTTGATGGAAGATGTTCCGCGGATACGGATGGATGTGGTGGAACCGGGCTGTCCGGAATAGGATGTCAGGGAGACACCTGCCATCTTACCGGCGAGCATCTTGTCCACGGAGGTCACGGGAGCTGTAGCGAGTTCCTCGCTCTTGAGGGACTGGACGGAACCGGTGTTGGCCTCGCGGCGTACGGTTCCATAGGCCACGACAATCACGTCGTCAAGCCTGTTGTCCGATTCCAGGGCGGCGCTGACATGCGCCCTGCCGTTCACGGCGATTTCCTGTGTGGCATAGCCCACCGCGCTGACGACCAGCACGTCGGATGACGGGTCGTTCACAGTGATGCTGTAGTTTCCGTCGGCATCGGCCGATACACCGTTCATGGTGCCTCTGACCATCACGGATGCAAACGGAATGCTTTCTCCTGTGGACGAATCAGTCACGTCTCCCGAGACCCTCAAGGCCTAGGCTGACGCTGTGCCTATCGCGACTGCGAAGAGACACAGCAGCAATGAGAAAAGTTTCTTACTCATAAGCTAATAACTTGTTAAACATATTGTTGTCTTATCTATTCTCTGCTAGATAGCCAATTTTGCAAAATAAATATTAAAATTTTATATTTCAAAATGAAACGACATTACATCCATTTTGAAATAAATATATGAAAAAATATATAAAACAACAACTTAGGGCGGCCTTTCGCTTACAGTGTATAATTAGACTCGCTTTATCGGAAAGGACTCGGCGGCGCGGAAAGGCAGGGTTGCGCGGCGGGAAGACATGAGGCGGTGATAAAAAATTCGCTTTGTCCCGGCCGGGGGTTGGCATTTTAAAAAATTATTCATACATTTGTGGCCGTTTTCCCGGTCCGCCGGATTTTCCGACCGGCAATCATGGACTGAAGACACTGGAGAGATGCTCGAGTGGCTTAAGAGGCACGCCTGGAAAGCGTGTAAACCCCTAAAGGGTTTCGCGAGTTCGAAT
>CAVIVH010000044.1:0-8877 GCA_963646185.1 bacterium
GGATAGAGCACGGTCTTGTCATCCAGCTGCAGATTCACGTTGCCGTTGTTCTGTTTCACCGTCACTATCGCATTCGGAACCATGATGTCCGAATCGGGCTCATCGGCATCCACACACGAAACGAAAGCACCCGCGGAGACCGCCATGGCGGCCCCGAGGGCACAATTCATCAGAAATTTACTGCTAAAAAAATCTTTCATCGCTCAGTCATTTTTATGCGTGACCGGAAGTTTTCCCGGTCTCCGACTTATAAATGACAGGCTCCGAAGAATCTTGCGCGGAAAACTACTTTTTCTTGAGATAATACTCCAGGCCGCTCTTCACATTGAATATCAGAGCCTCAGAGGAGAACGTCGCGCCGGAGACCGCGTCCACCCCGGTTCCGAGAGCCTCTTTCACGGACTTCCCGGTCCACTTGGACAGCAGCGTGCAGGCCTTCTTGAAGAAATCGGGGGTTTCTTCGTTTTCGAGAGGGACAATCTGCGATATCTTGCCGTCCTTCAGATAGATTTCGACGGGGACAGCCCCTGCGAATCCGTCAAACGACTTTCCGATTTCGGAAGTGTTGACGACTTCCGTGCCGTCCTTTTCAGTCCTGAGGATCTGCACCTTGTCCTGCGCAGAAGCGCCCGTCACCGAAAAGAGGACGAGCGCAAAGCTTATAGCTGAAACAACCAGATTTTTCATAGTGACGCGAATTTAGTCCTTTGCAGGAGCCTGCGCAATCACAACAAACGGCTATTTTCCATGGTGGAAACCACTATTCTGTGGCATCCCCTTCAGCGGGAAGCGGCTCGGCGGGAACGGCCTGTTCCGCAGCGGCGGCCCCGACCGTCTCCACTTCCTCAACGGCGGGAGCCTCCTCAGCGGCCTTCTTCCTGGAGCAGAGTCCCCAGCAGACGGCGCCGCAGGCCAGGACGAGCAGCACGACGACGAATCTGCTCCAGCGCTTTCTCCTCTTCTCGGCCTTCATGGCCTTCGGGTCTATGGCCGAAAGGGCCGGGAAGCTGGCAAGCGAGGTGAGACCCGCTCCGAAACCGATGTTCACCAGCACATGGGCGTTGATGGCCCAGCCGTTGGCGTTGAGCAGCGGTGAGAGGTTGCGCTTGCGGAGCTTGCGCCATGCTATGAACATGGACGGGCCCGAAATGCAGAGCACGATCAGCACAATGAGCAGCGGCAGAGTGTACCAGGACTGGGATATTCCCTTGGCCAGGCTCACCAGCGCCGTGGTTATGTAGCTTATAGCCATGCCCAGGGCGGCGAAGATACCGCAGAAGGTGGCTATGTCGAACTTCTTTCCGGCGGCAGCGGCGGCCGTCCCGTCCTCCGTCTTGGCCTTTCCGGGCTCCAGCGACACTGTGTTGGCCTTGTCCAGCAGACCGCCCACGGACTTGCTCTCCTTCTCGGCGGCGGACTTGTTGATTCTCTCGTTTATGGCGTTGGACAGCTTGTTGTAGGGCGACCAGAACGCCTGCCGGATGCTCACGGGATTGTCCACGAGACGGGTCACGGTGGCATCATAGGCCAGACCGTCCCTGTCATAGAACACGGCGTTCATCCCCACGCGCAGATTGCTGACGTCGCCGTCGGTAAGGACTGCGGCTATGTTCATGGACTTGCCGCCGGAGCAGGACGTGCAGGCGCAATAGATTATGTACATGCCGCTGAGGGCGGCCATGTCGCCGTGACGGCCCATGTCCTCCACCCTGATGCAGAGGTCCAGGCTGCGCTGGTCTATATAGAGCCTTCCGGCCTGGAAAATGGCCTTAGTGTCCTTGCCGTAGAAGTCGTCGAAGGTGACGTAGTTCCTGAGCAGGGTATAGAAATTCCTGTAGAGCCTGAGGAAGCGCTCCACATCGTCGATCGAATCGGATTCGGCCTTGAGGGCCTTGTCCTTATCCACGAGTTCCAGCAGCCGGGCCTTCTCGTCCGCCGCCAGGATTTCCCCGACCCTGTCCTTGCCGAGGGACTCCACGGAAGCGCCCTTCTCGGCCCCCTTCCATGAAGAATATGCGTCAAGCTTCGCCAGCACGGCCTTCCACTGAGACTCGTCCAGAGTCCCGGTTCCGGGACAGTCCTTGTCCAGGACAAGGGCCTTCACCTTCCCGAAAGCCTCCTCCCATGCCGGATTGAGGGCGGCGAGAGGCAGTTTTCCTTCGGCGTTCACCCTCGCCAGCGGCAGAGCCGCGATGGCGTCGCCGCTCTTGGCCAGGTCGCCGGCGCCTATGCTCTTGACCTCGTCCACCTGCACGTCCAGGGCGGAAACCGCGTCGGAATCAAAGGCGGACAGACGGCAGCGCATGAAATAGTCGGCCACCTTGTCCTTAACCGCGCTGACGGCCTCCAGGGCGGCTTCCGTGGCGTCTCCGTAGGGACGCACCTCGGGAGACTCCCCTGCCTTGATCCAGGCGGAATAGTCGGTGCAGGCGGCATAGAAAGCCTCGATCTGTTCGGCAGTGACTCCAGTCTCACCGCTTCTGTCCATGGTGCCGCCGGTGGAGGTCACGGCGTCGGCTATGGTCTTCTTCAGAGAGTCGTCATCGGCCGATGCGGGGATTATGACCCCGTCGCCGTTGAATTTCGAGCCGGCGAAAATGGACACCGAGTCTGACACGTCCGACAGCGATATCTCATTCTTGTCCAGACCCTTGTTCTTGAGAATCTGAAGAGCCGAATCATGCAGCTTGCGGCCGTTCTCGTCATCTGTGTCGAAGTCCGAAAGCTTTATGGTGTCGGACGATGTGAGCAGCAGAGCGGCGTCTTTCAGCGCCGAGGTGAGATAAACCGATGCGGCGACGACCTCGTCCGACTTGATTTTCCCGTCCTTGTCGGTGTCGAGAAGTTCAAGGGTCTTTTTGTCGAACTCGAGGCCTCCGGCGGGACAGCTCAGGACCGTCCAGAGTTTTTTGTCAAGTTCTCCGAGATGTCTGATGTCCTCTCCGGTGGAGATATCCACGCGGCTTGTGCCGCCGACGGATTTAAACCGCCATACATATCTGTCGCCCATATCGTGTTGTATTAAAGTTGTCTCTGTTGTGGCTCCTGACTATGAGGAAAGCTTTTCCCTGGCATAGTCCAGGGTCAGGCTGAAAGTCTTCTTGCGCGAAGACGGCGCCTCATACATGGCGTCGGTCATGATCTTCTCGCAGATCGACCTCAGTCCCCTGGCGCCCAGCTTGTCGCTCACGGCCTTGTCCACAATGAGGTCCAGCACTTCCGGCTGGATCTGCAGCTTTATCCCATCGAGCCCGAACATGGTCTCATACTGCTTGAGTATGGCGTTCTTGGGCTCGGTCAGGATGCGCTTGAGCGCATCGCGGTCCAGATTGTCCAGCCAGGTAACGACCGGAAGACGCCCGATGATCTCGGGAATCAGTCCATAGCTCCTGAGATCCTGGGGATCCACATACTGCAGGAGATTGTTCTTGTCCACCTTCTGTCTGCCTGCGGTCCCGAAGCCTATTACCTGGGTATTGAGACGCTGGGCTATCCGGCGCTCTATCCCCTCGAACGCTCCTCCGCAGATGAACAGTATATTCTGCGTGTTCACATGGATGAACTCCTGGTCCGGGTGCTTGCGGCCTCCCTGCGGGGGCACGTTCACCACATTGCCCTCCAGAAGCTTGAGCATGGCCTGCTGCACGCCCTCTCCCGACACGTCGCGGGTTATGGAAGGGTTGTCGCTCTTGCGGGCGATCTTGTCAATCTCGTCGATGAAGACGATGCCGCGCTCGGCCTTGGCCACATTGTAGTCAGCCTCCTGAAGCAGCCTGGAGAGTATGCTCTCCACATCTTCGCCCACATAGCCGGCCTCGGTGAGGACGGTGGCGTCCACAATCGTGAACGGAACGTCCAGCATTCGGGCTATAGTCTTGGCCATCAAAGTCTTTCCGGTTCCGGTGGGGCCCACCAGAAGGATATTGGACTTCTCCAGCTCCACTCCGTCCGAAGCGCCTTCGGCCAGATTGTGGTTGATTCTCTTATAATGGTTATAGACGGCTATCGAGAGCACCTTCTTGGCCCTCTCCTGGCCTATCACATACTGGTCCAGGAACTCCTTGATGTCCCTGGGCTTGTACTTCACGTCAATCTTAGCCTCTCTGTCGGCGGCGGCCTCCTTCTTGGAAATGTCCTTGAGGTAGTCCGCGGCCAGCTTCACGCAGTCCGAGCATATATACCCGTCATATCCCTGCAGGAGCAGAGGAACCTCCGACTCCGGACGGCCGCAGAAGACGCAGTGTCTCCCGTACTTTTTCTTGTCAGACGGCATTATTATTTTCTTTCTCTTTCTCTCGCTTGGTGAGTATTTCGTCGACCATGCCATAGGCCAGGGCCTCCTTGGCTGTCATCCAGTAGTCCCTGTCGGCGTCGGCGAACACCTTTTTATATTTCTGGCCGGAGTGCTCGGCGATTATCCTGAACAGCTCCTCGCGGAGCTTCTCTATCTCCTTGGCGGCGATGAGTATGTCCGAAGCCTGTCCCTGCGCGCCTCCGAGAGGCTGGTGGATGAGCACCCTGGCATGGGGCAGAATGGACCTCTTGCCCTTGGCTCCGGCGCAGAGCAGCACGGAACCCATGGAGGCGGCCATTCCGGTGCAGATCGTGGCCACGTCGGGCTCGATGAGCTGCATGGTGTCATATATCCCCAGACCCGAGGTCACCTGTCCGCCGGGAGTGTTGAGATAGAGGGATATGTCGGCGAGGCTGTCCTGCGAAGACAGGAACAGCAGCTGGGCCTGGATTATGTTGGCCACGTCATCGTCAATCGGCACTCCGAGGAAGATGATCCTGTCCATCATCAGACGGCTGAACACGTCCATGGTCGCGACATTGAGCTTCCGCTCCTCGATTATGGTCGGATTGATATAGGCGTCCACCGCCTTTTCATAACGATGCAGGGTCATGGTACCGATACCACGACCCTGATTCGCATATTTCAGGAATTCTTTATTGTCCATCAACGGTTACTTAAGTTCGCGGAACTGCTCGACCGAAACCTTTTCGGGCTTCAGGGTTATGTTCTTCCTGACCTCGCTTATCACCTTGGAGTCCTGGACGCTGCCGAGAAGGTTGCCGGACTGTCTCTCGTCCTGGAGGAGAGTCTTGGCGCCTTCCTTGATCATGGCCTCGGGCACATTGCCCATTCCGTACATGGCATACTGATAGGAGACATAGCCTTCGGCGGCCTCCTGCATGTCCTTGTCCTCCACCTTGATCTTGTACATGTCCATCAGGTGGTCGCGGACCATCTGCCAGCGATAGTCGCCGAGGAAGGCGTCAAAGTCCTTGTCGATGTCCTCAGCGGTGAACTTGCCCTCGTTGATGCGGAGGAGCCACCTCTTGAGGAATGCCTCGGGGAGCTTGATGTCGGCCTTGGCCACGAAATATTTGCGGATGTCCTGTGACACCTTATAGTCGGTCTCCTGCTTGTAGTTGTACACGAGCCTGTCGTTCACGGCCTTGTCGAACTCCTCGGCATTGTGGACCTTGTCCTCGCCGAAAAGCTTGTCATAGGTCTCCTGGTTCTCCTCTGCGGAGACGAATGTCTTGACATTCACGACCTTGACATGGAACTCGGGAGCGACCGAAGCGAGCTCGTCCTTTTTCACCTTGAGCATTGCGGCCCTGTCGGACTCGTTGACGAAGGCATCGTTCACATTGATGTCGAACTCGTCGGAAGCCTTGGCTCCGAGGAACTTGGAGTGTGCGTCACCGGCCACGCTCCTCACTGCCACATAGGTGCCTTCCACGGTCTTCTCACCATTGGAGAGGTCGGCGATCACATAGTCTTCCTCGCCTGCCTTCTCGGCCTCCTGAAGGTCGCCGAGCTGACGGAGCATGTTGGCCTTCATCTCTTTCTTGGCCTCCTCGGAGACGGTAATCTCATACTCGGGCACTGTGTCATCCTTTGAGGGGACGAAGGTGAGCTCGGGGGTCTGGGCGAGGTCGAACTTGAAGGTAAAGTCGTTGCCGGACTTCCACTCGACCTTGGGCTGGTCCTCGCTTGCGAGAGGCTCGCCGATCATCCTGAACTTGCTGTCGCTGATGAACTTGTCGAGAGCCTCGGAGATGCAGCCGTTGACTGCCTCCACAAGGGCCTGCTCGCCGTACACCTTCTGAATCAGGGACATGGGGACCATTCCCTTGCGGAATCCCTTGAATTCAGCGTTCTTCTTATACTTGGACAGGTGCTTCTTCTCGGACTCCGCATAATCGTCATGAGAAATCTCGAGAGTCACCTGGCTATTAAGCTCGTCAATCTTTTTTTCTGTAGTATTCATTTTTTTAAGTATTATTTCAGAGTCAAGTGCGCAAAGTTATGAAATATCCCGCGAAAAACCAATCCGCTAGACATTCCTTTTGGGGTATGCGATCCTGTCATGATACATCTGGCTGAGATAGCTCTTCAGCTTGGACTTGATCTCGTCAAGCTCCTTGAGCGTGAGGTCGGATTCCGAAAGCTGGCCGGACGAAAGCTTCGCCTCCACTATGTCATCGACTATCCTCGCGAAAGCGCTGGGATTGTTGTCCTTAAGGCTCCTGGAGGCGGCCTCCAGCGAGTCGCAGAGCATGACTATGGACTGCTCCTTGGTCCAGGGACGCTTCCCGTCATAGAAGAACGCCGCCGTGTCGGAAGGGTCACCCCCTTCGTTGAGATACCTGTTATAGAAATATCCGGTGCAGGAGGTCCCGTGATGCGAGAGGATGAAGTCTATCACGAACTGCGGGAGCCCGTGCTTCCTGGCTATGTCCACTCCGTCGTGGATGTGGCGTATTATCTCCACCGCGCTTTCCTTCGGCGAGAGCCCGCGGTGATAGTCAGTTCCCATGGTCGCGTTCTCGATGAAGCACTGCGGATTCTTTATCTTTCCTATGTCGTGATATAGAGCTCCGGTCTTGGCAAGCAGGGCGTTGGCCCCTATCTCGTTGGAGACAGCCTCGGCCATGTTCATCACCTGCAGGCTGTGCTGGAACGTGCCCGGAGCCTTCTGCGCAAGCTCCACGAGCAGGCCGTTGTTGGTGTCGCACAGCTCCTTGAGCTTATTGTTGGACACCAGGCCGAAGGTCCTCTCGAACAGATAGATGAGCGGATAGCCGGCCACGGACAGCAGCGAGCCCAGGAAGAGATAAGCCACCTCGTTGAAGTCGGCGAAGACTCTGGTGTCGTCCAGGAGCCTGAAGCCAAGATAGGCCGCGAGTATCACGGCAAACGAGATCATGGCCATCACGAACTGAAGCCAGCCGCGGTTGAAATAGCGATAGACATATATGGTGGCGACTCCCGAGGACATGAACATTATGAACAGTTCCACCCCGTTGTGGGAAAACACCATGAGCGGCAGAAGCGACACGAAATAGACCAGCAGCACCATCCCGCGCTTGAAGAAGGCCAGCAGGAAAAGCACGGTCAGGGTGAACGGAATCAGATAGACTATCTCCGGATTATGCTTTTCCACCAGCAGGGTCGCGGATGCCGCCAGGGCGAACACGAATACCACATAGAGGAATTTGTTGAACTCTCCGAAAATCGACGACGCCGTATAGAAAATCGAGAAGAACAGGATCAGGACTATCAGCAGGGATATTATCAGATTGCCTCCCCACAGCCTGACGCGCGGGCCGCTGTAGCCCAGACTGTTCTCATATTCAGCCTTGTAGGAATCCAGCAGCTGCTGGATTTCGGCCGTCACTATCTCCCCTTTCGAGACTATCAGCTGGCCGGAATTGACAAACCCGGTGGTGGGTGAAATGTAGTCCGCGTTCTCGGCGTGCACCAGCTCGGTGGTCTCCTTGTCATAGACAAGGTCGGGGACTATCAGGTCATAGACCCCGATTGCGGTGAGGACAGAGTCCACATTGGCACCGGGAAAGCTTTTCATGGCCTCGGCCAGCAGCTTCGACCTTGCCGACGAGACCGTATAGACATCCGAGAGCGGCATCTTTTCGGTCCTCTTGTCCTTCTGCACGAAGATGATTCCGGCGCCGGACTCGTCCGAAGCCCCGTCGGCGACTATGCCCTTCGTGAACATGTCGCTCAGCGTGGACACTACAAGCTGCTTCATGCCGGAAGCCCCGTCCATTTCCAGTCCCTCGGCCTTGACTATCCCGTTCTGGGCGGCCTGGCCGGAGAATTTGTAATAGGGAATCACGCTGGTTCCCGCGGCTTTCCTCTCCTCGTTCAGCTGCTCCTGAGTCTTGAGAATCGGGAAATCGAACTGGGCGACAAGCGTTTCATAGGTCCACGGGGAGCCCTTCTTGTAATCATAGCTGAACTTTCCGGTCCGCGGCATGATCAGAAGCAGGAAAACCCAGAGGGCTGCCAGCAGAATATAGATTCTGGGGGATTGGGGCAATTTTTTCAGCATGGCTTACTTGAAAGGACTGTTGTTTTCTCTGGCTATATACTTATAGGTCAAAGTGTCGGTGAGCTTGGGAAAAAGGTTGTGCGCAAGCACGGTGACCTTTCCGAGGGCGGTCAGAATCTCCGAATTCTTCCTTTTGTAAATGGCCTTCGCAAGATGCAGGGCGCACTCCTCGGCGCTCATCAGCTTGTCTTCCGAGAGCGGAGTCTCGCCCTGGGGCGACCCGTCGGCCGTGAGGGCGGCGTTGCGGACGTTGGAGCTCGTATAGCCCGGAGCGAACACCAGGACATGGAGCCCGTCCTTGAGATGCTCGATTCTCAGGGTGTCCAGGAAGCCGCGGACGGCATATTTCGAAGAGGAATAGCCGCTTCTGGCGGGCAGGGCGGAATATCCGGCTATGGAAATGACTCCCACCACCGAGCCCCGGGTATTGAGCAGCTCCGGCAGGGCATATTTGGTGCAATAGACCGTGCCCCAGAAATTCACGTCCATGAGCCTCTTCAGCACGGAC
>CAVIVH010000045.1:0-2504 GCA_963646185.1 bacterium
CGTGTTGTCCGGCCATACGATAATAGAGCTCGCCATCCTTGAATTCCTCGATGGCGATGAGGCCCGGCTTGGGCTGCTTCTCGTAGTATTTGGAGATTTCAATCTGCTCTCTGTTCTCGAACACCTCTTCCATGGTGTCGCGCTCGTTCTTGAAGTCCTCGAGCTTCTTGGTGAACTCCTTCTTCTCGGCGGCGGCTATCTGGTTGGCTCTCTTGTAGAGGATTGCTACTGTCTCGTAAATGTTGCCGGTGGGCTCGTCGAGATATTTGATGTCACGGGTGACCGTGTTTGTAGGAACTTTTTTTCTGTCCATGTCGTTGTTGATTATTTTTCCCTGTTTACAATTATAGTTACGCACATCGGCGGGGAAAAGTTTCAAAATTTATTTCACGTCGGATTTCTTGTCTCTGGCGCGTTCGGCGGCGCGCATCTCCTTCTCGAGGGCCTTCTCGTCCTGGTCCAGAACCTCGTCGGAGCCGGCATAATTGCCCAGAGCCTTCTGCGCCTTGGCATAGAGCACGTTGAGCTCCTTGCGGTAGGGCGACTCGGGGATCTCGCCGATGAAGTTCAGATAGTCGTCCACGAAGGTGAGATAGCGGTCGCGCTGCTTCGCCTTCACGCTCAGGCTCGCATACTTGTAGGAGGACTTGGCTATATAATAGAGGATGTCCTCCCTGTAGATGTTGTCGGCGTCGTCCTTGAGGATGTTCCTGAAGGCCACCCTGGAGGCCTTGTAGTCTTCCATCCTGTAATAGAGCCTGGCGGCCTCATAGGCCTTCCTGTCCAGCCTTGCGCCCAACTCGTTCAGAGCGGCGGTGCAGTCGCCGGTGTGGCTGTTGTCGGGATATTCCTTCATATACTCCTGAATCGCGTTGATCGCGGTGTAGGTGGGAGTCTGGTCGAGCTCATAGCGGAGAGTCTGCCTGTAGAGGCAGTCGAGCCTCAGATAGCGGCCCTCCTCGGCGAAGGGACTGCGGGGATAGTTGTTCACGAACTTCTCGAAGTTCGTCTCGGCGGTGTAGTAGTCCCTGAGGCGGTAGTTGCTCAGTCCCCAGTAATACTGCACCGTGTCGTCCTTGGACGAGCCGCCTGTCATGAAGGACAGAGACTCAAAAAGGGCGGCGGACTTGGTATATTTCCCTTTGTTGAAATACTTGAAAGCGGCGGCGTACTTCTCGTTCACGTCGGAGCTGTTGAGGGCCGCGTCATACTGCGATTTGCAGGAGACTGCGGCAAGGGTCAGAAGTATCGGCGCCACAAAGGCGATAAGGCTCTTTTTCATCTATTTGTTTTTCAATCAATTGTCTCAAGAAGGAACTTTTCTGCGTCCAGCGCTGCGCGGCATCCGGAAGCGGCTGCGGTCACCGCCTGCCTGTAGCGCGGATCTGCGACGTCGCCGGCGGCGAAAACGCCCTCCACACAAGTGCGGGACGACTTGCCGTCCGTGACGATATAGCCGTTTTCGTCGGTCCCGACCCAGTCCCTGACAATCTCGGAATTGGGATGATGGCCTATGGCTACGAAAAATCCGTCCAGTGCGATATCGAAAACCGTGCCGTCCTTTCTGCGGAGCCTGGCTCCGGTGACGGCCATTCCGTCGCCGAGCACCTCTTCGGTATTGCAGTTCCAGAGCATCTCAATGTTCGGGGCCGACAGGACCTTGTCCTGCATGGCCTTCGAAGCCCGGAGCACGTCACGGCGGACTATCATATAGACCTTCTTGCAGAGGTTCGAGAGATAGGAGGCGTCTTCGCAGGCGGTGTCTCCCCCGCCGACCACGGCCACGGTCTTTTTTCTGTAGAAAAAGCCGTCGCAGGTGGCGCAGGCCGACACTCCGGCTCCGCGGTACTGCCGCTCGGAAGGGAGGCCGAGATATCTGGCGGAAGCGCCAGTGGCCACAATCACCGCACGGGCCTCGATTTCGCCGCCCCGGTCGTCCACAGCACGGAATGGCCTGGAGGACAGGTCTATGGACTTGATGGCGCCATGGCGGATTTCGGTCCCGAAGCGCACAGCCTGGTCCCTCATGGACATCATCAGGGTGTTGGCGTCCACGCCTTCGGGAAAGCCCGGGAAGTTCTCCACCGTGGTCGTGGTGGTAAGCTGCCCGCCGGGCTCCATGCCCTCATACAGGACGGGGGACAGGGCGGCGCGGGAGGCATAGATTCCGGCGGTGTATCCGGCGGGGCCGGAGCCGATTATCAACAGGTTTATCTTCTCTGCCATGATGCTTTCGAATAAGTCCGCAAAGATACTGATTTGCCGCTTTTTTCACAAACGCCCGTTTCCGGCGCCGTCCTGCTCCGCGCAGATGCCATAAGGACGGAATGGCGCTGCTCAGAACACCGGGATGAAGGTGGTCCCGGCGGAAAAATCCCTGACAGGGGTTAAGATGGAAAGGCAAAAGCCGGAAAAGATTAACTTTTCCGGCTTTTGCCTTTGGGGTATCCTGTGGGGCTCGAACCCACGACACCCAGAACCACAATCTGGTGCTCTACCAACTG
>CAVIVH010000045.1:2584-8776 GCA_963646185.1 bacterium
CCGGTCCTTGCCGGAGGGACGGGTGGGATGGCAGAGAATCTGGAGGTCGAAGCCGTCCACCTTGTAGCCCCGGAACCGCCTCTTGTCCAGCCGCTCATGAATCAGCCGCATCAGCTCCTCGTCGATGAAATCCCTGTAGGTGTTATTGACGGTGTCATAGAGATGGGCATGCTCGAAGGTGTTCACATCGAAATACATCTTGCTGTTGGAACTGAGCCTGTGGGTATAAAGCCCGAGCCCCGACAGCCCGAAGAGTATGTTATAGACCGAAGCGACCGTCACCTTGGCATCGCAGTTTTTGTCTATGTATCCGGCCACCATGTCGGCACTCGCATGCCCGAGCTTGAGCATGGCCTCATGGACAGCCAGCCTCTGCGGGGTTGTCTTAAGGTCATGGTCTCTGAGAAACGCCTTGAATTCCTCTATGGTCGGCGGCTGCCTGCGTCCCGTGTTCATCTTCTCTCCGGATAGTCCGACGGACCGGGCCCCGCGGACGCAGAACCCGAGCTCCGGGGACAAATATACTAAAATATAATCTTTCCAAATTGAAATCCCGCCGGGAATCCCGCCCGAAGCCGGAGACAGGGCAGAAGCCGTGAAGAGCCGGAAAGGAGACAAAAAGAAGAAGAGGACGCGTTTCTCAACGGGCCCTCTTCATAACCAAATTATTAACTAATACAAAATACTAACCACGACTTGAACAAGAGCAATTTCCATGCCACAAGGCATCACTACTCTGTCTTCTCAATTTTCAGCTGCTGAATATAATAGCCTTTGTCCTTGCGGCTCACGAAGATGGTGACGCCGAATGTCTGGCCGCCCGCGTTCAGGGTGCCCAGAGCATATTTCATGTTCCCCCGCCCGGCCGTGTGAGTAATCTCAAAAGAGCGCGGAGTGTAGGAATCGAAAAAGGACTTCATGATCTGACGGGCCTGATTGTGGCTCACGTCATTGGCCGAAGAAAATACGGAGACTTCGAGATTGTCGGCAAACCATGCCGAAAGCTTCTCCGCATCCCCGCGGCCTATATATTTCGCGATCGGGATGAAAACATCATACTCCCCGTCGTTCGGAGCCACTTCCGCCACCCCGAACACAAACGGAAACAACGTGCATATCAGCGATATGAGAAACTTTTTCATCCTCCTGCGAATCCGAAATAGACCGCGCCCTATGTTGCAAATACCACGCCACATTCATATATTTGCGTAAATATGAACATGCTTCCGCTCGGATGAAAATCAGTCTGCTGACAGTGGGCGCCACGGATGTGAAATGGGTCCGCGAAGGTCTCGGCATATATGTGTCGAGACTGGAACACTACACCCGCTTCTCCCTGGTCGAAATCCCCCAGCTCAAGAACGTGTCCGCGCTGGACAGGGAGCAGATCAAGACCCGCGAAGGGGAGCTGATCCTCGCGAAGCTGCGGCCGTCCGACGAAGTCATTCTCCTCGACGAAAAGGGCAAGGAATACAGCTCCATGGAATTCGCCTCCGCCATAGGCCGGAAAATGAACGCCGGCGGCAAGGACCTCGTGTTCGTGACAGGCGGGGCCTATGGCTTCTCGGACGCCGTATATGGCCGCGCCGACTCCAGGATATCCCTTTCCCGGATGACCTTCTCCCACCAGATGGTCCGCACCATATTCGCCGAGCAGCTGTACCGGGCGTTCACCATATTGAAGGGAGAGCCCTACCACCATGAGTAAGAGAACCCAAACGGTAAAAGGAAACCTCTGGCTGGTGATGGCCGTGACGGCGGTCATCATCATCGTTCTTTCCCTCTTCCCCTCCGGCGGGCCGGACATCACCTCATCGGCCGGACGCAAGCTGGAAAAGAGGCTGAGCGCCCGCACCGCCAGGCTGGAAAGCTACATGAAGCAGGTCCTCGCCTGCCCGAAGGACGAATGGCCCGACCTGGACGACTTCCCCTCCGACATGGTGATCTACCGCTACATAGGCGACTCTCTCAAGTCCTGGAACAACCAGTTCTCCCTCGACAACGACGACATAGGCAACAAAGTCTTCATCCAGCGCTTCTCCAACCTGAGATACAACACGATCTCGCCTCTGGTCTATGCAGACACCGCCCTGAGCTACATGAACATGGGCCCGAAGTGGTATCTGGTCAAGAGCATGGATGACGATGACGGCTGCCGGGTGATAGGCGGACTTATGGTGAAGAACACCTCCGACGGGACCACCCTCAACGGAGTGAGCCGCAAGCTGGGACTCTCCGACAGATTCGGGGTGTATCCTATCGCCTATTCCGGGGGCGCGGCGGTGAGCGTGGAAGGCGTGCCGCTGCTCAAGGTGATTCAGGAAAACGCCAATGTGATGCCGCTGATCGCCGACCCGTGGACCGAATGGCCGGCCTTCTTCCTCATAATCTGCGCGATATACCTCTTTCTCTTCAAGAAATGCACCCTCGGCAGAATGTTCCTGTCCTGGGGCGTGACCACTGCCGTCTGCGCCGTGTTCTTCGCGGCCGGCTACGGCATGAGAGGAGCCTCCGACATATTCTCGCCCAGCATCTATGCCGACGGCGGGCTGTTCTATTCGCTCGGAGCCCTGCTGATTCTGAACACATGGATCTTCTCCCTGGCGAACTGCCTGTTCATCTCGCGCAAGGCATGGCTCCGCTTCCTCGAGGCGCAAAACGCCCGGCGGCGCATGGTCATATTCACGGCCTTGATAATCACGGCCCTGCTCGCGACCGCCGTCTATATCCATCTGTCGCTGCGCAGCCTCATAGCCAACTCCAACATAAATCTGGCCCTCTACAACATGGTGGACATAGACCGGAACACGATATATGTCTATCTTTCATACCTCTTCCTCCTGCTGGGAGGGGCCCAGATCCTGCATATGCTCAGCCCTGTCATCAGGCGCCGCACCAGCCTCCGCTACAACATCTTCAGCAGGACGGGACGTCTCTGCTTCTCGGTCGCCGGCGCCGTCTATCTGCTGGTCACGACCTCCGTGTTCGGGCTCAGGAGGGAGGAAAGCCGCACCGAGATATGGGCCAACAGGCTTGCCATGGACCGTAACCTCTCCTTCGAGATCCGGCTCAGGACGGTGGAGCAGGCGATAGCCGGGGACGTCATGATTCCGGCGCTGCTTCCCGTGGACAGGAACTTCAGCGTGATAATCAGCAGGATAAAGGAGAACTATCTGAGCGCCCTGTCGGGAGACTATGACATAAATCTCTACATGTTCAGGGACACCGACCCGGACGCCGTGGTGCTGCGCTATTTCAGCGACCGTATCAGCGGCGGCACGCCCCTGGCGGACAACTCTCGATTCTTCTACACCCGCTCGTCGGTGGGCATGTCGCAATATACCGGAGTCTTCACCTTCTTCAACGAGAGCGTCGGCGTCGTCCGGCTTATCATAGACATTGAGAGCAAGAAGGAATATGAAGGGACCGGCTATGAAGCCATAATCAACGGCGGCAATTCCGGGACGCTGGGCCTGCCGCCCGATTATTCCTATGCCAAGTATCTGGACGACAAGCTGATATCATATCGCGGAGAATACCCCTACCCCACCGGATTCACCGAGAGGTTCAGAGAGACCGGGCAGAAGGAGGGGATGGCTTATGTCACCATAAACAAGTTCCTCCACTTCGTCAACCAGGTCACCGACTCCGAATATGTCGTGATCTCCAGAAGGTCGGTCGGAGCGCTGAAATATCTGGTAGCGCTCACCATGATAGCCCTGATGGCCTATTTCGTCTGCTGCATCCCCACGATAGGCGGAAGGCGGAAGAAGCAGTTCGAGAAGAACTACTACAAGCAGCGAATCAACACCGTGCTGCTCGTCTCCCTCATGGCGACCCTCGTCTCCATGGCCTCCATCAGCGTGCTGTTCATCTACAGAAGGAACAACGCCAACATGAACGAGCTCATGGTGAGGAAGATAAACACCGTGCAGTCGCTCGCGCAGGACGAGAGCCGGCGTTTCTCCTCCGTCGCGGATTTCGCCACCGGCGAGTTTCGCAGTGCCCTGGAAAATATCGGAAGATACACCAACTCCGGAATCACCCTCTACACCACCGGCGGCAAGGTGATGATGTCCACTTTCCCCGAGATCTTCGAGCGCCTGACCATAGGCACCCGCCTCAACGGGGACTCCTACAGGGACATCGTCTATATGGGCAGGAGATATTACATCGACAAGTCCCGCATCCGCGGCCGCAGCGTCTATACCATGTCGGCGCCGGTTTTCGGCATGGACGGAAGCATGCTCGCGATAGTCAGCACCCCCTATACCGACTCCGGTCTCAGCTTCAGGGACGACGCCCTGTTCCATGCCGGGTTCGTGATCACGGTGTTCTTCATCCTCCTGCTGCTGACCCGTTTCGTGACGGCGAAGGTCGTGGACAAGATGTTCCGCCCGCTGATCGACATGGGCCACAAGATGAAGCTGGCCAAGACCAGCGGCCTGCAGTATATAATCTATGACAGGGATGACGAGATAGCCACGGTGGTGGACTCCTACAACAGGATGGTCCACGACCTGTCGGAAAGCGGCAAACAGGCGGCGCAGCTCGAGCGGGACAAGGCGTGGAGCGAAATGGCCCGCCAGGTGGCCCACGAGATCAAGAACCCTCTCACCCCCATCAAGCTGCAGATCCAGCGCATAATACGCCTCAAGAGCAAGAACGACCCCTCGTGGCAGGAGAAGTTCGACGGCATAATCCCGGTGGTGATGGACAGCATCGACCAGCTGACCGACACGGCCAACGAATTCTCCACCTTCGCCAAGCTCTACGGCGAGAAGCCGGTGGAGATCGACCTGGACAGGCTCGCCTCCGACGAAATCACCCTGTTCAGTGGCAAGGACAACATAACTTTCCAGTACATAGGCCTCAAGGATGCCGTGGTGAACGGCCCGAAGCCGCAGCTCACCCGCGTGTTCGTGAACCTGCTGACCAATTCGGTGCAGGCCATCGAGGGCCGCCAGAAGGAAGAAAAGGAGGCAGGGCAGGAGCCCGTTCCGGGCCACATCAACCTCTCCATACGCAACAGCGTCAGGGACGGGTTCTATGACATAGTCTTCGAGGACGACGGGCCGGGCGTCAGGGACGAGAACAGGAGCCGCCTGTTCACGCCCAATTTCACCACCAAGAGCAGCGGGACCGGTCTGGGCCTGGCCATATGCAAGAACATACTGGACAGGTGCGGCGGCGAAATATCCTATAGCCGCTCCTTCGCCCTGGGCGGGGCATGCTTCACCGTCAGGTATCCCAAAAATTAGTTTTTCCCGCGTGTCCGAGGGATAATCCGAGAAAATTTGTATTTTTGGAAGCTATAATAGGCGAAAATATATTCAATCAAATATGGCACGTGAAATAAAATTTTCTCTCGTTTACCGCGACATGTGGCAGTCGTCCGGTAAATATGTACCCAGAGTGGACCAGCTTGTGGAAGTCGCTCCCGCCATCATCGACATGGGATGCTTCGACAGGGTGGAGACCAACGGAGGTGCCTTCGAGCAGGTGAATCTCCTTTTCGGAGAGAACCCGAATGTCGCAGTCCGCAAGTGGACCGCCCCCTTCCATAAGGCCGGAATCCAGACCCATATGCTCGAAAGGGGCCTGAACGCCCTGCGCATGAACCCGGTTCCTGCCGACGTCAGAGAGCTGATGTTCAAGGTCAAGAAGCTTCAGGGCACCGACATCGCGCGTTCCTTCTGCGGCCTCAACGACCCCAGGAACCTCAAGCGTTCGGTCGAGTTCGCGAAGAAAGGCGGAATGATCTCGCAGGTGGCCCTTTCCATCACCCACTCCCCCGTCCATACTGTGGAATACTATATGGGCATAGTGGACAAGGTGGTCGAATATGGCGCTGACGAAATCTGCCTCAAGGACATGGCCGGAATCGGCCGTCCGACCTTCCTCGCCAACCTCACTTCCCAGATCAAGAAGAAATATCCCCACATCCTCGTCCAGTATCACGGACACACAGGCCCCGGATTCTCGCCGGCTTCCATGCTGGAGGTCGCCCGCGCCGGAGCGGACTATCTGGATGTGGCAGTGGAGCCTCTGTCATGGGGCAAGGTCCATCCCGACGTGATCACCATCAGGGAGATGATGAAGGGAGACGGCTTCCTCGTGAAGGATCTGAACATGGACGCATACATGGAGGTGAGACGCCTCACCCAGAAGTTCATCGATGACTTCCTCGGC
>CAVIVH010000046.1:0-8771 GCA_963646185.1 bacterium
CAGGCGCGGCTGCTGGCTGACCTTCCTGCTGTTCTTCATGACCGGCATAGCCATAGTCATATACCTCAACCAGCCGCCCTATCAGGTGCGCGAGAGGGATTATGCCTATGCGGGATCTTTCTATGCCTTCGCGATATGGACGGGTCTGGCCGTGGCCGCCGCTGCCGAATGGCTCGGCACCGCGCTCAAGAAGTCCGCGTCGGCGGGCATAAGCGCCGCAGTCGGAGCCGTGTGTCTCTTTGTTCCGGCCCTCATGGCGGCCCAGAACTGGGATGACCATGACAGGAGCAACAGAAAGACCGCCGTGGAGATGGCCTCCAACTATCTCAGCGGCGTGGGCGAGCAGGGAATGCTCATCACCCACGGAGACAACGATACCTTCCCGCTCTGGTATGCCCAGGAGGTGGAGGGGGTCCGCACCGATGTCAGGGTGGTCAATACCTCGCTGCTCGGCACCGACTGGTATATCCACCAGATGAGGTATGCCATCAATGATTCCCGTCCGCTGGACCTCAAGGTCCCTGACACCCAGTATCTTTCCGGAACCAACGACCTCGTGCGGATCTATGACACCAGGGACAGGGTGATACCGCTGTCGGAGGTGATGGCTATCTTCCGCCACCCGGACGCCAAGGTGCTTCTCGACGACGGCAACAAGGTGGACTATATAGTGTCGCGCAGGTTCAGCATACCCGTGAACAAGGAAAATGTCCTCAAATATGGCATTCTCCCTCAGGAATATGCGGACTCCATCCCGGACGAGATAGTGCTCACCATCCCCAAGGACAAGAATTATCTCACCAAGGGCGAGCTCTTCATGCTGGACATTCTGGACGGATACCAGTGGGACCGTCCCATAAACATGCTCAGCCAGGGCGGCGACCTCAACATGGGCATAAAGGATTATCTCATGTATGAGGGATTCACCAGCAAGTTCGTGCCCATACGCAACACCATCAGCGCCGAGAAGGGCATAGGCAAGTGCGATGTGGACAGGCTTGTGCATCTGATCAATGACGTCTATTCGTGGGACGCCCTGAAGAGAACTGACTACTATGTTGACTATCAGAACTATTACACCTTTTTGGGTGTGCTGCCGCAGAGAAATCTGTTCCTGACCGCGGCGCAGGAGCTGATGAAGCTGGGCCGCAATGACGAGGCTCTGGCCATGCTCGACAAGGGCATGGTGAGTGTCCCGGCGGAGACTTTCCCGCTGGAGTCCGTGTGCTTCGGCTTCTACCGCAACGACGTGGATGTGATCAATATCATCGAGACCTATTATAAGCTGGGTGCAGATGACAGGGGCCTGGCCCTGGCGACGGCCTATTCCGAGCAGCTGCTCACCACGATCAACTTCTATCTGGAGTTCTATGACTATGCGGCCAATGAGGTGGAGCTTTGCGTGAACTGCCTCTACTATCTGTCCGACACTCTCAAGATCTATGGTGCCGAGGATCTCGGGAACAGCCTGGTGAAGGCGCTCTCGTCCATGGTGGACCTCTATGGAGGCGGCATTTCCGACCGGCAGTAGCAGTATTAGACAGCCGATGCAGGAAATCCTGCTGTTGTCATAGTTTATAAGACTGCGGGCGGCAATTTATCGCCTGAGCCTGATTACTATGCTGAGGGGGAGGACTTTGCCGGAGCGGTCGGTCAGGGCAAGCTCTCCGCTGACGATTTCGGCGGAGGAGTTCCCGGCAATGCCGAAGGCCTCCCTCACAAGAGTCTCGCCCAGGGCGGCCGAATAGCCGTTGGAATAGAGATTCAGGACCATGAAGCTGTCTTTCGGGGCGAGTATGCCCGAAACGGTCCTGAGCATGTCGAACAGACACTCGTCCAGCTTCCACTTTTCCCCGTCCGGGCCGTGTCCATAGGCCGGAGGGTCCAGGATTATCCCCTGATAGGAGTTGCCGCGGCGTTGTTCCCTGCGGGCGAACTTCATCGCGTCCTCCACCACCCAGCGGATGCCGTCCATCCCGCTGTGTTCCATGTTCTCCCTGGCCCAGGTCACCACCTGTCTGACCGAGTCGAGATGCGTCACCTCGGCTCCGGCGGACTTTGCGGCCAGCGACGCCGCTCCGGTGTATGCGAACAGATTGAGCACCTTCGGGACGGGGGCACCCGCCTCGCGGGCTTTCGAGACCAGGGTGCGGGTGTTCGCATAGATATAATCCCAGTTGGGTGCCTGCTCGGGGAAGACCCCCACATGCTTGAACGACGTCAGGCCCAGCCGGAGCGAGAAATCCGGTCCGCCGGCCCCGCCGTAGCGGATGAACCAGCGGTCATTCATCTTTCCGAGCATCTCCCAGGTTCCGCTGTCCTCCTTGCCGGCCTTGCCGAAGCCCGCTCCCGGGCGGAACCGCACCTGCGCGGCACGAGCCCACTGAGCCTCGCTCATGCTCTTGTCCCACAGAGCCTTGGGCTCTGGACGGATGAGGGTGTATGCGCCGAACCTTTCGAGTTTCTCGAAGCCGCCGCAGTCCAGGAGTTCATAGTCTTTCCAGCCGGAAGGGTATTCAACAGCCATTTGTCTCAGAATTTTTCACGCAAAGGTAAGGTTAAACCGACAAAATCAAAAACGGGTGCCCAAAAGTCTCGGGAAATCGCGGAAATGACTAAATTTGCACCTTCGAGAAAGTTTTAATTTTTTGATATATGCAACAGCACATTGACAGCTACGACTTCAAAGGCAAGAAAGCCATCATCAGAGTCGATTTCAACGTTCCCCTCGACGAGAACTTCAACATTACGGACGATACCCGTATACGCCGTGCCATGCCCACCCTCAAGAAAGTTCTTTCCGAGGGCGGTTCCCTCATCATCATGTCGCATCTCGGAAGGCCCAAGAAAGTGGACCCCAAATATTCCCTCAAGCATATTGTAGCCCATGTGTCCGAGTGCCTCGGAGTGGACGTGAAGTTTGCCGACGACTGCATAAAGGCCGACGCCCAGGTGGCAGCCCTCAAGCCCGGCGAGGCTCTCCTGCTTGAGAACCTCCGCTTCTATGCCGAAGAGGAAGGCAAGCCCAGAGGGCTCGCAGAGGACGCTTCCGACGAGGAGAAGGCAGCCGCAAAGGCCGCTGTCAAAGCAAGCCAGAAGGAGTTCGTCAAGAAGCTCGCTTCCTATGCCGACTGCTACATCAACGACGCTTTCGGATCAGCACACCGTGCACATGGCTCCACCGCTCTGATAGCCAAATACTTCCCCAATGACAAGATGTTCGGCTACCTGATGGAGGGCGAGGTCAGGGCCATCGACAACGTTCTCAAGAACGCCCGCCGTCCCTTCACCGCCATCATCGGCGGCTCCAAAGTCTCCTCCAAGCTCGCAGTCCTCAAGAACCTGCTCGGCAAGGTGGACAACCTCATCATCGGCGGCGGAATGGGCTACACCTTCATCAAGGCCCAGGGCGGCCACATCGGAAACTCCCTCCACGAGGACGAGCTCATCCCCGATGCACTCGAGATCATCAAGGAAGCCAAGGAGAAGGGCGTGAACCTCAGCCTGTCGGTTGCAACCGTCTGCGCACAGGAGTTCAGCAACGACGCTCCCCGCAAGGTCTATCCCATCAACGAGATTCCTGACGGATGGGAGGGAATGGACGCTTCCGAAGAGTCCCTCGAGAACTGGAAGAAGATCATCCTCTCTTCCAAGACCGTGCTCTGGAATGGCCCCGTGGGCGTGTTCGAGCTGCCCAACTTCGCAAAGGGAACCCTCGCAATCGCAGAGGACCTTGCAGAGGCCACCAAGAACGGTGCCTATACGCTTGTCGGCGGCGGTGACTCCGTCGCAGCCGTGACTCAGATGGGCTATGCCGAGAAGGTGAGCTATGTCTCCACCGGCGGCGGCGCCATGCTTGAGGCCATCGAGGGTAAGATTCTTCCCGGCATCGCCGCAATCGAGGAATAATCTTCCATGCCGATGAACGGACTGCTGGCCATCCGCTGGAACATGGACCCCGTGCTGATACATCTCGGGAGTCTGGAGATACGCTGGTATTCTCTGCTTTTCGTCAGCGGGTTCATTCTCGGATGGTATATTTTCAAGTGGTTTTTCAAAAGAGAGGGGATCAGGGAGGAACTCCTTGACCCTCTCCTTTTCACTCTTCTGATATGCACCATAGTGGGTGCGCGTCTCGGGCACTGCCTTTTCTATCAGCCTGACTACTATCTCGGAAGCTGGCAAGGTTTCTTGGAGATTTTCATGCCGTGGAAGGGCGGACTCGCCAGCCATGGGGGCACCATAGCCCTATTCCTGGGAATGTGGTGGTTTACAAAGCGTTACGGCAAGAAGAACGGATTCAATTTCCTCTGGCTCATAGACCATCTGGCGATAGCCGTGGCCTTCGCCGCCTTCTTCATCCGGCTGGGAAACCTCTTCAACTCCGAGATCTACGGGCGCGTGACCGACCTCCCCTGGGGCTTCATCTTCGAGCGGAACATCAATCCCGCCGTCGCCGATGACCCTGAGCGTCTGCCGCACCATCCCACCCAGCTCTATGAGGCCTTTACCTATCTCCTGCTCGGCGTGGTGCTTATACTCATATATAAGTTCCGTCTGGACAGGACCTTCCGCGGCTTCTATGTGGGATTCTTCCTCACCGGCTGCTTCGGAATGAGGTTCCTGATCGAGTTCATCAAGAACGACCAGGTCGCCTTCGAGGCCGGAATGAAACTGAACATGGGCCAGCTGCTCAGCATCCCGTTCATATTGCTCGGAATAGCGTTTCTGGTCTATGCTTATGTCAGGAAGATACCCGAGCCTGCATATAAAACGAAGAGTATTTAAACGATAAATCAGTTTGTCTAAAAACTTGGAAACTTTTTGAGTTTCCAAGTTTTTACATTTTAAGCGGTTGACTCACAGCGGGTAATCGTTTTTCTTGTTTTTGGACCGTGATGAAAGAATGTCAGAAGTCGGGCAAAAATCGGCAGATTGGCAATATTTTTGCAACTCCGGTGCGCATCGTGCCGGATAAAGGCACCGGTCAGCAGAATGGTTCAGGATACTGTAAGAAGACAGATTTTCGGCGTCGCGAAGAGCCTCTTCTCGAAAAGGGGAGTGCGCGATGTGGGCGTCGATGAAATCTGCCATGAACTGGGAATCTCCAAAAAGACTTTCTATCAGTACTACGGCAGCAAAGAGGCCCTGGTGGGCGAGATGATTGACCTTCATCTGGTTCAGGTGAAAAAGGCCATCGACGCCGCATGCGAAGGAAAGTCTTGTGTGGAGATGCTCTTCTTTTTCGTGAACTACAGGCCCAGGGGAGAGTTCATGCTTTCCGAGAAGGTGGGCGGTGACATTGAGAAGTACTATCACGACACATTCGTGGAACACACCAGGAAGGTCAGGGAGCTCCGCACCAAGGAAGTCATGGCCTATCTGCAGGCCGGCGCCGCGGAAGGCAGTTTCCGCAGCGACATAGACATGGACGTCGTGGTCCTGATTCTGGCCATGATTCACGATTCCATAAACAGATATCTGAAGGGAGACTTCATCTATAGCGGCAGAAAGCGGTCCGCGAAGTCGCTGTATGCCTCATTCGAAGACATTGCGCTCCACTGCCTCCTCACCCCCAAGGGCTGGGAGGAGATGCGCGCTCTTCAGGACAATACCGGGAAAAAATACAAATGACAGATATGAAAAAAAGATTAAGCATTCTCTTGCTGGCCACGGCGGCAGCACTGTTCCCCGCCGCAGCTTCGGCCCAGTACATCGATGGAGAAGCGCCGGCCGTGACCGACACGTCTGGGACAGTGGTCCTCAGCCTTGAGGACGCCCTCAAGGTGGCGCTCAGCGAAAACGTGTCCGTCAAGGTCGCCGACAAGGAGATCGAAAAGGCGGAATATGCCAAGAAAGGCACTTATGCATCCCTCTTCCCCCAGGTGGACGCTACCGGCTCCTACCAGAGGACCATCAAGAAACAGGTGATGTATATGGACATAGACTCTGATGCCATGGCCGGAATGGGTACCGGCACCGGCGATTCCGGTTCCGACGGTTCCGATTCCGGCGACTCCGGCTCTTCGACATCCGCCGCAGGATTCTCGGTCGGCCGCTGGAACACCTTCAACGCCGGCGTTTCGGCCAGCCTGCCCATAGTCAACGCCCAGCTCTGGAAGAGCATACAGATTTCCGGCGACGCAGTGGAGCTCGCAGTGGAGCAGGCCCGTTCCTCCAGGCTCGACATGGTCACCCAGGTGAAGCAGGCCTATTATGCCGTGCTTCTCGCCAAGGAGGCCTTCAATGTGTACAAGGACGTCTATGAGAACGCGGTGGAGAACTTCGGCCTGGCCGAGAAGAAATACAACGCCGGCAAGGCTTCCGAGCTCGAATACACCAGGGCCAAGGCCAATGTGGCCGCAGCCGTCCCTAATGTCTATAGTTCTGAGAGCCAGGTGATTCTTGCCCTGTGGCAGCTCAAGGCCGTCATGGGTGTGGACCTCGACATGGACATGGACGTGGCCGGCAGCCTTGACGACTATGCCGACGAGATGAGGTATATGTCCGAGGACGAAAACTCCGACCTTTCGGGCAACACCTCGCTCCGCCAGCTCGCCATCCAGGCAGAGCAGCTCGCCAAGACCGTGCAGCTGCAGAAATATGCCTATCTGCCCACTCTCGCGGTCTCTTATTCCTACAGCATATACGCGATGGAGAACGACTTCAAGTTCTCCAACTACAAGTGGTCCCCCTATTCCTATGCCGGACTTTCGCTGTCCATCCCCATCTTCTCGGGCGGAAAGCGCTACAATGACGTCCGCCAGGCCAAGGTCAACCAGGCCGAGCTCGACCTGCAGAGGACCGATACCGAGCGCCAGCTGAAAATAGCGGTAAGGCAGTATCTCACTTCCATGGAGACCGACATGAAGAGCTATTATTCCGCTCTCGATGCCGTGGAACTGGCCCGGAAGGCCTATGACATCTCCACCAAGTCCTTCAATGTGGGAAAGAGCACCCTCACCGACCTCAACGACGCCCGCCTTACCCTCACCCAGGCAGAGCTTTCCAGGTCGCAGGCCGTATATAACTATATGGTGGCCAAGTCCAACCTTGAAAAGACTCTCGGCCACGACTTCCTCGACGACGAGGGGGCTGTGGCTCTCGACAGACTGAACACAAACTCCAGATAACAAAGAAATAACGCAATATGAACAAGTCAATCAGAACAATCCTGCTTTTCAGCCTGGCTCTTGCAGCCGCAGGATGCGGCGGTAAAACTTCCGAGAAGGCCGCCGATGCGGTCAAGACCGACGAAGCTACCCTCATCAATGTGGCTACAGCCGTCAGCCAGGATGTGGTGCAGGACGAGAGCTATTCCTCCACGGTGGAGGCCTATGCGGTGAACAACATCGCCCCCCAGAGCTCGCTCAGAATCCAGAAGATCAATGTGGAGGTCGGAGACTATGTCTCCAAGGGCCAGATTCTCGCCGAGATGGACAAGGTGTCCACGGTCCAGGCCAAACTCAAATATGCCAATGACTCCACCGAGCTGGCCCGTATCCGCAGCCTCTATGAAGAGGGCGGAGTGTCCAAGTCCGACTATGACTCCGCAGTCCTCGCCTGCGACGTGAGCAAGACTACCTATGAGAACCTTCTCGAGAACTCCGTGCTCCGTTCGCCCATCAGCGGCGTCATTTCCGCCAGGAACTATGACAAGGGCGACATGTACTCCATGGGAAGCCCCATCTATGTGGTCCAGCAGATCACTCCCGTCAAGCTTCTTGTGGGAATCTCCGAGTCCGACTACACCAAGGTCCACAAGGGCGACAAGGTCGCCATCACGACCGACGCCATTCCCGGACGCACATTCGAGGGAAAGATCACCCTCCTCTATCCTACCATAGACCAGACATCCCACACCTTCACTGCCGAGGTCCAGGTGCCCAACTCCGACAGGGCCCTCCGTCCCGGAATGTATGCCAAGGTGGCAGTCACCTTCGGCGTCAACCACAGCGTGGTCGTGCCTGACGAGGCCGTGGTCAAGCAGCAGGGCTCCGGACAGAGATTCGTCTTTGTCCTGCAGAGCGACAACACCGTGAAGAGCGTGCTTGTCGGTATCGGAAGACACGTCGGAGACAGCTATGAGATTCTTTCCGGCCTGTCTGAGGGAGACGTGGTGGCCACCAAGGGAAGCGCCAACCTCAAGGATGGTGCCAAAGTGAAGGTCGCCGAGTAATGTCATTGCAGTAGAAAAGATATGAGCATATTCAGAAGCGCAGTCAACAAACCGGTCACGACGGCCCTGATATTCACGGCCTTCGCGATATTCGGCGTCTTCTCGCTCGTCAACACCAGCATCGCCCAGTATCCGGATTTCGATGCGAACATGGTGATGGTGATGTCTTCCTATCAGGGAGCGAGCGCAGCGGATATAGAAACCAACCTGACCAAGGTGCTGGAGAACACGCTCAACAGCGTGGAGAACCTTAAGAACCTGACCTCGGCGTCGAAGGAAAACATATCGGTGGTCACACTTGAATTCGAGTATGGAGCCGACATCGACGACGCCTGTAACAACATACGAGACAAGCTGGACATGGTGAGCCAGAGCCTCCCGTCGGGAGCCTCCACACCGTTCCTGTTCAAATTCAGCATGGACGACATGCCCATCATGATTCTCTCCGCCACCGCGGACGAGAGCTTCGAGGGCCTTGAGAAGATTCTCGACGACAAGGTGACCACCCCTCTGGGACGAGTCAACGGAGTCGGATCGGTCACAGTCATCGGTGCCCCCGAGCGCGAGATTCAGGTCTATTGCGACCCTGACA
>CAVIVH010000047.1:0-8416 GCA_963646185.1 bacterium
ATTATGAGCAGCAGTGCGCCCACGCTTCCGAGAGGGAGGTTATCGCCGCCAACGCGGAGAGGGACAGCATCAAGTATAAGCTTGTCGAATTCATGGAGGACAAGATCGGACAGGAGTTCGAGGGCCATGTCTCAAGTCTCACGGACTGGGGAATGTATGTGGAAATCGAGCCCACCAAGATCGAGGGAATGATTGCGCTGCGCGACATCAGGAGCGATTTCTATGAGTTTGACGAGGAGCATTACCGCATAATCGGAAAGCGCTCCGGCAAGGTCTATAGTCTCGGCGACCCCGTGAAGATCAGGGTGAAGAACACCAATCTGGACCAGAGGATTCTGGACTATGAGCTGGTGGAGGAAGGCATCGAGGCCCCCTCGAAGGAGAAGCCCGAGGCCGGCCACGGCGACAGGGAGGCCCGCAAGGCCAAGGTCAAGGCCGCCATCCAGGCGTCCAAGAGGGACAAGAAGCGTCGCGGCGACCGTCACTCCTCCCGCAGGGATGACAGCTGTCCGCCCAGGCACGGCCGCAGCGAAGGCCGCAGCCACGGTGAGCATCGCAGGGAGCAGGGCGTCAAGAAATGACCTTTTTCTTCATGATCTTCCAGTTCAGGGCGGGGAGAATGAAGGAGATGAGGCAGGAACCGGACCAGAAGAGAGCCACGGCGGTGAAATCATAGTCGCCGCCCACCTTGGAATTGCCGATGAGCACGCCGCTGATGATGCCCTGCAGGCCGGCCGCCAGATAGCTGGAGATTCCCACCACTCCCAGAGCCGCGCCGGTAGCCTTCCTCGGGACTATGTCCAGGGCCATGATGCCGGCCACTATGCAGTACAGCGCCGCCAGAGACAGGCTCGCCACAGAGAGCAGGGCGATATTGACCAGACGGCCGCCCCCGGTGAGCAGGAACAGGGCCATGGTCGCGAAACACACCACTCCGCACAGAATCACCGGCTGCAGGCGGTTGCCCCTGAATACCTTGTCGGAAAGCCATCCGGCGAAGACGGTGCCCAGCACCCCGATGCCCTCGGAAAGGCCTATCACATAGGTCGCGTCAGTGAGCGAATAGTCCTTGGCCTTCTGCAGGAAGAACACCCCCCAGTTGGAGATTCCATACTGCGTGATATAGACGAATGCGCTGGAAATCGCGATTATCCACACTCCGGGATTGCGGAGGACCGCCTTCTGCAGCTCCCTGGTGGGGATGTCCTCCTCCTTCCCCTTCTCCTCGCCCGACAGCTCCTGAATGGAAGGAAGCCCCTTGCTTTCAGGATTGTCCGAGACGAAGCCCAGTATGATCAGCGAGCCGATCACTCCGAACAGAGCCGCAATCATGAAGCCATACTGCCATCCCAGCCACAGTACCACATGGCCGATCATGACCATGGATATGAACTTTCCGAAATATGGAGTTGCGCAGAAAATGCTGTAGAAAGTGCCCCTTTCCCTGAGCGGGAACCATCTCGACAGGCTGATGACCCCGGGAGGCGAGCCCATGGACTGCATCCATCCGTTGATGCCCCACACGGCGGCGAAGATCATGAACAGGGCGAAGCCCGAAGTCCCGAACCATCCCTGAACCATCCCCAGCACACCCATCAGCAGATTCACTCCGGCCGATGCGAACAGCCCCGCGGCCATGAACCGGCGGATGTTGCAGTAGTCGGCGATGAAGCCGTTGGTGAACTTGCCCACGGCATAGACAAAAAGCAGGGCCGAGTCCACGATTCCCACCTGGGCCGGTGTGAGCACTCCGCCGTCGATTACCGGCTGCTTCACCACGCTCAGCGCCATGCGGCACACATAGAACAGGCAATAGGCCGCGGTGACGCCCCAGAAAGTCCTGGCGCGCAGCCTCCTGTATTCTGCATCCACCTCCTGCGGCGGGACTTTCCCGACAGAGGGCTTGCTGATTCTGAAATAGGAATAAAGGCTCATCGTCTCTTGTTTTTATGCCTGCTTCCCGGCCTTCCGGAAAGGGGCGTCCAGAATGGCTTTCTTATAGCATGTCTGCAGCCAGAGCGCCCTGGCCAGCAGATGGGCGAAATATGCGAGCATAAGCATATGCATGGCCGTCAGGTCATAGACCCCGCCATGCAGGGCGAAGGCCGTGAACCACACCGCGAAAAATGCCACGACCGCCGCAATGGTCGAATTCCTCATGGCCCCGGCGGCGGTGGCCCCCACATAGATTCCGTCCCAGGTGAAGGCGAAGCAGCCCACAAGCGGCATGGGCATAAGCCATATGAAGAACCGACGGCAGCTTTCCACCACCGAGCTGTCCGAAGTCAGCATTCTCACGATCAGGTCTCCTCCGGCGATATAGATGAGGACGAAGAACATTCCCAGTCCCATGCTCCACGCAAAGGTCCTGCGCACCGTCAGCGCGGTCTTCTCCCGGTCGCGCATGCCCACATATTTCCCCGTAAGGGCCTCTCCGGCATATGCGAATCCGTCGGTGAAATAGGAGAACAGCATCAGCAGCTTCATCATTATGGCACCGGTTGCCAGCAGCAGGTCTCCGAAGCGGGCCGATATGACGGTGAATCCCACATAGATGACCACCAGGCAGACCGAACGGATGAAGAGGTCGCGGCTTATGACAAAGAATTCGGCGCATTTGGTGCCCTTGAGGGCGCTGCGGGGAGAGACTCCCGTGAAGACCCTGCCATACTTGAAGGTGCAGATGCACACGGCGAGCAGCAGTCCCGAATACTGCGCGGTCAGGGTGCCGAGGGCGATACCGGGGAATCCCCACCCGTCAAATCCGAGGAAGGGGAGACCGAGCGCGAACACTATGCTGGCCACTATGTTGACAATGTTCACGGTCAGGTCCACCGACATGGAACTCACCGTGTCCTGCATCCCTATGAACCATCCCTTGAACGAAAACAGGCTCAGAGTGGCCGGGGCGGCCCATATGCGGATGAAGAAATATTTCAGCGCCAGCTGCCGGACCTCTTCGGAGCAGTCCACCATAAGGAAGGCCAGCTTCACGAACGGCCATTGCAGGGCCAGGATTATCAGGGCTATCAACACCGCCAGCGAGACGCCCCTGAACAGTATGCGTGCGCATTCGGCCGGGTCCTTGCGGCCATATGACTGGGCGGTGAGGCCGCCGGTCCCCACCCTGAGGAAGCCGAAGTTCCAGTAGAGCAGGTCGAAGAGCATCGTGCCTATGGAGATGCCGCCGATGAGGGTGGCGCTCTGAAGAAAGCCGGAGAGGTGTCCGGCCACGGCCATGTCCACCATGCCCACGAAGGGCACCGTTATGTTTGCCAGTATGCTGGGTCCCGCCAGCCGCAGTATCTCTTTGTTTATTCCTTTCATTTCCGTTTTCTTTTGCGCCTGCCGGAGGACCGGATACTATCTGAATTTTCCGTCTTCTTCCAGCATGCCCAGATAGGAATTATATCTCTCCGGGCTTATCTCTCCCCGGTCCAGCGCCTCAAGCACCGCGCATCCGGGTTCATGTGTATGCGTGCAGGGCGTGAACCGGCAGCCGCCGGCCAGCTTCAGCATTTCAGGGAAATAGAGGGCAATCTCCTCCTTCTTCAGCGACACCAGCCCGAAGCCTCTCAGGCCCGGGGCGTCAATCAGATAGGCCCCGTAGTCCGTCCGGTACATCTCATACAGCGAGGTGGTGTGGCGGCCCTGCAGATGGGCGTCGGAGATTCGGCCTATGCGCGGGTCCAGCGACGGGTCCAGAGCCTTGACCAGGCTGGACTTGCCCACTCCGGACTCTCCGGCGAAAAGGCAGACCTTCCCCCTGCTGTCCTCCCTCAGCTCCTCTATTCCCAGCCCTGCGGGGACGGAAGTCTCCACGACACGGTAGCCCGCGCCGCGGTAGATTCTCAGAAAGTCGTCCACCGCTTCCGGGGCCTCCCTGCCATAGAGGTCGGTCTTGTTGAGGACAATCACCGCGCGGATGCCATAGACCTCGCAGGTCACCAGGATCCTGTCCAGAAAGGGGAGCTTGATTTCGGGAAAATAGAGGGAGACCACGACATAGGCGGTGTCAATGTTGGCCGCTATCACATGGGACTGGCGCGAAAGGTTTGTGGATCTGCGGATTATGTAGTTTTTCCGGTCCAGCACCTCCGAGATCGTGGCCGGGCTGCTCTCGTCCGGGACGGCTCCCTCCGGGAGGTCCGCCTCCCACTTCACGCGGTCGCCCACGGCCACGGGGTTTGTGGAAGATCCGCCCCTGATCCTGACCTTGCCCTTGAGCACGGCCGGGAACGGAGCCCATTCAGGAAGCTCCGACAGCAGAAAATGGCTGCCGGCGTTCTTGATGACTGTCGCGGTTCCTTCTTTCATGACGCACAAAGGTAAGGAAATTTGTTATATTTGTTTTTTGTGGTTCAGCATCCGGAACCGTAATTGCACCAAGGAATCATGATAGAAGAAAAACAGATAGAGGAGGCGCTGAAAGAGCTTTTCGCCGCTCCCGGATTCAAGGCCGAGCCGGCCGGTCTCTATGACCCGCTCCGGTATATGATTGAGATAGGAGGCAAGCGCATACGCCCCCGTCTCTGCCTGCTGGCCTATTCGCTCTACAAGGACAGCTTTGACGACAGCATACTCCAGCCGGCCTCCAGCCTGGAGGTGTTCCACAGCTTCACCCTCATCCACGACGACATCATGGACCGTTCGCCCCTGCGCCGCAAGGCCCCCACGGTCTGGAAAAAGTGGGACGAAGACACGGCCATCCTCTCCGGCGACGTCATGTGCATAGACAGCTACCGCCGCCTGGCAAAGGCTCCGGCCGCCGTCCTCGGCAAGGCTCTGGAGCTCTTCACCCGCACCGCCATGAAGGTGTGCGAGGGCCAGCAGTATGACATGGACTTCGAGCATGTGCCCCAGGTCTCCATGAGCCAGTATATGAAGATGATAGGCCTCAAGACCGGCGTGCTCATCGCCTGCTCCGCAAAGCTCGGCGCCCTCATCGGCGGGGCTCCGGAAGAGGACTGCGAGAACCTCTGGCGCTATGGCTATGACCTCGGCCTGGCTTTCCAGGTCGCGGACGACTGGCTGGACGCATACGGCGACGAAAAGGTGTTCGGCAAGCCCATAGGCGGCGACATAGTGAACAACAAGAAGTGCTGGCTCACCACCTATGCCCTCGAAAACGCCGGGCCCGACCTCAAGCGGGAGCTTTCCGAAGCCCTGGCCCTGCCTTCCGGCACCGAGGAGGAAAAGGCCGACAAGATACGCAGGGTGAAGACCTTCTATGAGATACTCAACGTGAAGGACGCCGCATCGAAAGAAATCGTCCGTCTCACCGACAGCGCGCTCGAAAGTGCGGCGCTGGTCTGCTCGGGCGAGAAGCTGGAGAGGCTCGCCTCCTATGCCGAGTCGCTTGTGGGAAGAAAAAGCTGACGCATGGACAAGAAGGAACTGGAAATAATGGCTCCGGCCGGGAATTTCGAATGTCTGCGGGCCGCCCTGGACGCCGGAGCGGATTCGGTCTATTTCGGAGTGGGCCGGCTGAACATGAGGTCCCGTTCCGCCAACAATTTCGCTCCTGAGGACCTTCCGGAGATAGTGCGGCTGTGCCGGGAGAAGGGCGCCAGGGCCTATATGACCATGAACATAATCCTCTATGGCGAGGATATCGCCCCGGCCCATGAGGCGCTGGACGCCGCCAGGGCCGCCGGAGTGGACGCGGTGATAGCGTCGGACATGGCCGTGATAATGTACTGCCGGCAGATTGGCATGGAGGTTCACATCTCCACCCAGCTGAGCATATCCAACTATGAGGCGCTGAAGTTCTACGCGCAGTTCGCCGATGTGGTGGTGCTGGCCCGCGAGCTCAATCTGGGCCAGGTGAAGCAGATCCATGAGCAGATGGTCGCCGAGAATCTGAAAGGCCCGGGCGGGAAGCCCGTGAGAATCGAAATGTTCGCTCACGGGGCCTTCTGCATGGCCATTTCGGGCAAATGCTACCTGAGCCTCCACGCCGAGGGCGCGTCGGCCAACAGGGGAGCGTGCTATCAGATATGCCGCCGCGGCTATGAGGTCACCGACCTCGAGACCGGCAATCAGCTGCATATAGACAATAAATATATAATGTCGCCTAAAGACCTCTGCACCATAGAGTTTATGGACAAGTTCACAGAGGCCGGAGTGAAGGTGTTCAAGATTGAGGGCCGCGCCAGGTCGGCCGAGTATGTGAAGCGCTGCGTGCAGTGTTACCGCGCGGCGGCCGATGCGGTGTGCGAGGGGGCCTACACCCCGGAACTGACTGCCGGCCTCAAGGCCTCGCTTGCCGAAGTCTTCAACCGCGGGTTCTGGGACGGCTACTATCTGGGCGCGCGGCTGGGCGAATGGAGCAATGTCTATGGCAGCCAGGCTACCCGCTGCAAGGTCTATTGCGGCAAGGTCACCAACTGGTTCGACAGGATCCATGTGGCCGAAATCACGGTCGAAGCCGCTCCGGTCCCGGCAGGTTCCAGGCTTATGGCCATAGGCGCCACCACCGGTGTGGTGGAGTTTGACGCCGGCGAGATCCGCGTGGACCTGAAGACGGCTGCCGTGGCGGAAAAGGGCGAGCGCTTTTCCGTGGCTATGGAAGGAAATGTCGTGAACGGACCTCAGGACGCGCGCCTGCACCGCGGCGACAAGGTCTATATCTGGGAAGAAACCACTAAACCCCAAAACATATGAAAAAGTTTCTAGCAATCTCGCTGTCGGTCCTGGCCCTTTCGGCCTGCGGCGGCAAGCAGAACATCTTCGAGCAGGAGTGGAACACTCCTTACGGGATGCCACCGTTCGACCAGATCACCTATGCCGACTACATGCCGGCCGTGAAGGAGGGCATCAGGCAGCAGAACGAGGCCATAGACAAGATTGTCTCCGACCCCGCCGAGCCCACCTTTGAGAACACCGTGCTGGCCCTCCGCAACAGCGGCGAGCTCCTGAGCAAGGTGAACAGGGTCCTGAACAATGTCTCCGGCACCGATGCCGACGACCAGCTGCGCAAAATCAACGAGGAAGCCTCCCCGCTGCTCTCAGCCCACAACACCGAAATATACATGAACGCCGGCCTCTTCGAGAGAGTGAAGGCGCTTCATGACGCCGACCAGAGCGCCTACACCCGCGAGCAGCAGATGATCATAGACGGTCTCTACCGCTCTTTCACCCGCAACGGCATCAATCTCGACGCCGAGGGACAGGCCGCTCTCAAGGACATCAACTCTCAGCTCTCGCTGCTCACCCAGAAGTTCTCCAACAACCTTCTGGCCGAGAACGAGAACTTCCAGAAGGAATTCGGAATCCCCGTCTCCGGCTACACCGCCGAGATGACCTCCAACCCCGACAGGGAGCTCCGCGAGAAGCTTTTCAACGCCTATTCGTCGAGATGCAACCACGACGACGCCAATGACAACAAGGCCGTCATCCTCGAAATCCTCCGCCTCCGTGCGCGCAAGGCCGCTCTGATGGGCTTCCCCAACTGGGCCGCCTACCGTCTGGACGGCTCCATGCCCGGCAACCCCGAGACCGTGGACGCTTTCCAGAAGAAGGTGATCGACGCCTCCATGAAGTCCGCCGCCAAGGATGTCGCGGCCATGCAGAAGATCATGGACAAGGACATCGCCGAGGGCAAGGTGCCCGCAGGTTCCAGGATAGAGCCCTGGGACTGGTTCTATTATGCCGACAGGCTCAAGGCTCAGGAATGTGACGTCACCGACGCGGAGACCAAGCCCTATTTCGAGGTGAGCAAGGTCCGCGAAGGCCTGTTCCAGGCCGCCAACAAGGTCTATGGCATCAGTGCCGAGAAGGTGGAGGGTCTGCCTCTCTATAACCCCGAGGTGGAGACCTTCAAGATTATCGACAATGACGGCTCCGAGACCGCCCTCTTCTATACCGACTACATCGCAAGGGCTTCCAAGGGCCCCGGCGCATGGTGCAGCTCCTTCAACGGCCGCTACACCGACGAGAACGGCAAACTTGTCCTGCCCATAGTCGGAAATGTCTGCAACTTCGTGCGCTCGGCCGACGGCGAGTGCCTGCTGACCGTGGATGATGTCATCACCGACTTCCATGAGTTCGGCCATGCCCTCAATTCGTTCTTCTCGCGCAGCACCTATAAGGGCGGCGCCGGCAGAAGCGAGATGAGCGAGGTGTTCTCGCAGTTCAACGAGCACTGGGCCTTCCAGCCCGAGATTCTTCCTCTCTATGCTGTGCATTATGAGACAGGCGAGCCCATCCCCGCCGGGCTGGTGGAGAAAATCCAGAAGTCGCTCCGCTTCAACCAGGGATTCCTCACGGGCGAGAACTGCGCCGCAGGCACCCTTGACATGAAGCTTCATGAGCTGAGCCTGGAAGAGCTTGAGAATCTCGACCTTATGGCCTATGAAAAGAAGGTGTGCGAGGATATGGGGCTGCTCGGAGAGATGATTCCCCGCTACAGGAC
>CAVIVH010000048.1:0-5327 GCA_963646185.1 bacterium
CTCCTGGGGCGAGACCGGAAAATACAATGGAATATGGTACATCTCCGAGTCCTTCACCAGGGCCAAGATGATTGACTTCATGGTCCACAAGGACGCCCTTCCCAAGGAGCTCAAGGCCAAGCTCGGAATAAAGTAATGCGTTCCGTTTTAAGGATAATCCCCAACACAATCACCTCGATGAACCTCATTTCGGGTTCACTCGGGGTGATTTCCTGTCTCGGCGGGCATTTCCAGACGGCGTTCCTGTTCATGCTGGCTTCGGCCGTGTTCGATTTCTTCGACGGCATGAGCGCCAAGGCGCTGGGAGTGGCCTCGGACATAGGCAAGGAGCTGGATTCGCTGGCCGACGTGGTCAGTTTCGGAGTCCTGCCCTCGCTCATGCTTTTCTCGCTTATGCGCGGAGAAGGCGCCGGATGGACGATGTACCTTCCGCTCGTGCTCGCGGCCTTTTCGGCCCTGAGGCTGGCCAAGTTCAATCTTGACGAGCGTCAGCACGACAGTTTCATCGGCCTCGCAACTCCTTCGGCGGCCATGATATGCGGCTCCCTCACCTGCTATGCGGAGAGCTGCGGCCCCGGTTCACGGATTATGGACTTGTGCTCGGGCCCGTGGTTCCTCCCTCTGCTGGCGGTGGTCCTTTCGGCCCTGCTGGTCAGCGAGATACCCATGTTCGCGATGAAGATGTCCAAGAGCGGGACTCCGCGCCGCACCATAGTGCTGAGGACGGTGTTCTTCGCCCTTTCCGCCGCGGCGGCCCTGTGCGTGCTCATCTTCCGCGGCCACTGGTCCCTCGTGGTGCTGGCCGCCTTCGTAATTTATATCATGGTGAATGTCTGCGCATTGCCGGGCCACAGGACAGGCCGGGCATAGAACGCACATATAATGAATATGGCCGGACGGTCCACGCAGGACTTTCCGGCCATTGTCTTATATCGGAAGCGCCGAAGCTTACACGAAATTCTTGAAGCCCTTCGCCAGTCCGCCGGCGGAGGTTTCCTTATAGAGCGAAGGCAGGTCCTTGCCGGTCTGCTTCATCACCTCCACCACGTGGTCGAACGAGATGCGGTGGAAGCCGTCGGAGAAGGACGCATAGACATTGGAGTCCAGCGCTCTGGCGGCGGCGAAGGCGTTTCGCTCTATGCAGGGGATCTGCACGAGGCCGCAGACGGGGTCGCAGGTCATTCCCAGATGGTGCTCGAGGCCCATTTCGGCGGCATATTCAATCTGCGTGGGGCTTCCGCCGAAGAGCTGGGTCGCAGCGGCGGCTGCCATGGCGCATGCCACTCCCACCTCGCCCTGGCAGCCCACCTCGGCGCCGGAGATGGAGGCGTTGGACTTCACCACATTGCCGAAGATGCCGGCGGTGGCGAGAGCATGCTGGATTTTCTTGTCGGAGAAGCCGTGGCCGTTGGCCAGATGATAGAGGACAGCGGGGATGACTCCGCACGAGCCGCAGGTGGGCGCCGTGACTATGGTTCCGCCGCAGGCGTTCTCCTCACTCACGGCCAGCGCATATGAGAAGACCAGTCCGCGGGACTGCATGCTGGTCTTGTAGCCGCAGGCCCTGATGTTATAGACCGAAGCCTTGCGGGAGATCCTGAGGGGTCCGGGCAGGGCGCCCTCGGCCTCAAGCCCGTTCTTCACGGCCCGCTGCATGGCCTCCCAGACATACTGCAGATAGTCCCATATGTCCTTGCCCTCGCACATCTCCACATATTCCCAGTAGCTGCGGCCGTTATTCTGGCACCATTTCATTATCTGACTGAGATTCTGGAGGTTATAGACCTCATCCCCGAGATCGACGGTGTTGTTCTCGCCGGTGGAGAGGGCGCCGCCTCCGATGCTGAAGACGGTCCAGCTGTCGGTCACCCTGCCCTCTTCGTCCATGGACTTGAACTCCATTCCGTTGGGATGGAAGGGCAGGAACACCGTGGGCTTCCATATTATCTTGAGAGGGGCGAGCCTGCTGAGGACGTCCTTGATGGCGACGTCGGTCATGTGGCCCTTGCCGGTGGCGGCGAGGCTGCCGTAGAGGGTCACCTCGAAGGCTTTGGCGTCGCGGTGCTTTTCGGCGAACATTTCGGCCGCTCTCTGCGGGCCCATCGTATGGCTGGAAGAGGGTCCTTTTCCGACCCTGTATAGCTCTTTGAGAGATTTCATTGTTTCAACCTCAAAAATGTTAATAAATATCAGTCTGCGGATAATTTTATTTACGGATATTTACTATATCTTTGCTTTTGATATGACTTTAAAACCCGCAAACCATACAGGCGGACTCGGTCCGTCATTTGGGGTGCAAATTTATTAAAATTTAACAACCATTGACATAAACAGATGGAAGAAAATCTCAAACACACGTGCCTCTATGACCGCCATGTGCGGCTCGGAGCCAAGATGAGCCCCTTCGGCGGCTTCATGATGCCGATCCAGTATTCCTCCATAACAGAGGAGCACAACGCCGTGCGCCGTCATGCCGGAATGTTCGACGTGTCCCACATGGGTGAGATTTTCATCAGCGGGCCCGACTCGGAGAAGTTCATAAACCACATCTTCACCAACGACATCTCTCCCCTGGCCGACGGTCAGGCCGTCTATGGAATGCTTCTCTATCCCGACGGCGGGACGGTGGACGACATTCTCGTGTATAAGGAGTATAAGCCCGAAAGCTATCTGCTGGTGGTCAACGCCGCCAACATCGACAAGGACCACAGCTGGATCAGAGACCACGCTGAGGGCTACAACGTGGTGATAGACAATCAATCGGAGAAATGGGGCCAGCTCGCGGTCCAGGGACCGGAGGCCGAGGCGAAGCTGCGCGAAGTGCTGGGCTCCGACCTTTCGGAGCTCAGGTTCTATTGCTTCTATGACCTGACGCTCGACGGACAGAGGGTGATAATCAGCCGCACCGGCTACACCGGCGAGGACGGTTTCGAAATCTTCGCCGAACCAGTCAGGACGGGCGAATACTGGGACGCTTTCCTCAAGGCGGGAGTCGCCCCCTGCGGACTCGGCTGCCGCGACACACTGCGTTTCGAGGCCGGACTTCCGCTCTATGGCGACGAGCTTTCCGAGAAGATTTCGCCGGTGATGGCCGGCCTGAGCATGTTCTGCAGGCTTGACAAGCCCGAGTTCATCGGCAGGGACGCCCGCGCGAGCCAGAAGGCGAACGGCCCGGAGAAGAAGATAGTGGGCATAGAGATAGCCGACAAGGCCATCCCCAGGGCCGGCTATCCGGTGGAGCTCGAAGACGGGACCCAGGTGGGTGTCGTGACCACGGGCTATCATTCCATATCGCTCGACAAGAGCATATGCTTCGCCCTCGTGGACGCGGCCCATGCTACCATGGGCACTCCGCTGAGCATAAGGATCCGCAAGAAGACCTTCCCCGGAACCGTAGTCAGCAAAAGATTCTATAAGACAAACTATAAAAAATAAACGACACCATGGCTAAAGTACTTGACAATCTGCGTTACAGCGAATCCCACGAATGGGTGAAAATCGACGGCGACATCGCCACAGTCGGAGTGAGCGACTATGCCCAGTCCGAGATGGGCGACATCACTTATGTGGACATGCCCGACACCGACGAGGAAATCGCCGCCGGCGAGGAGTTCGGAGCTCTCGAGAGCGTGAAATCCTCCAGCGACCTCTATTCCCCCGTGAGCGGCACAATCGTGGAGACCAACTCCGAGGTCGAAGACAGCCCGGAGCTCATCAATGAGGACGCCTACAAGAACTGGATCATCAAGGTCAGGATGAGCGACCCTTCCGAGGTGGACGGGCTTCTTGACGCCGCGGCTTACGCCAAACTTACCGAGAAGTAGCGCGATGGGCACATTTTCATATTTTCCGCACACTCCCGAGGACATAAGGGAGATGCTCGACAAGGCAGGCGCCGGTTCGCTGGACGACCTGTATGCCGACGTCCCCGAAAAATTCGTGTACAAGGGAGAGTATGACCTCCCCGACGCCAAGTCGGAGCAGGAAATCCGCGACTGGCTGGAGAAGCTCGGGAGCATGAACCGGAAGATGAAGGTGTTTGCGGGCGCAGGGTCCTATGACCACTACTCCCCCGCCGTCGTCTCCTATCTCGCTTCGAGGTCTGAGTTCCTCACCGCCTACACCCCCTACCAGGCCGAGATTTCGCAGGGCACTCTCAGGTATATCTTTGAGTATCAGAGCATGATTTGCACCCTCACAGGGATGGACATAAGCAACGCCTCCATGTATGACGGTCCCACGGCCGCCGCCGAGGCGATGATGATGGCCATGGCCTGCACCAGAAAGAAGAGCCGCGTGCTCGTCTCGGAGACGCTGCTGCCCCAGGTGCTGAAAGTGATCGGGACCTATGCCCGGTTCCACGGCGTCCAGCTCGGCACCGTGAAGGCCGAGGGCGGCCAGACTTCTCTGGAAAGCCTCCGCGCGGAGCTTGAGGCCGGCGACGTGGCCGGAGTCATAGTCCCGTCCATAAACAGATATGGCATAATCGAAGACCTCGGGGGCATAGCCGATGCGGCCCATGCAGCAAAGGCCCTGATGATAGCCTATTGCGACCCTTCGGCCCTGGCTGTCGTGAAGACTCCGGGCGAATATGGGTTTGACATCGCCGTGGGCGACGGACAGCCGCTCGGCATCCCCATGGCCTATGGCGGACCTTCCGTGGGCTTCATGGCCTGCCGCAGGGAATATGTCCACAAGCTGCCCGGCCGCATAGTCGGACAGACTCTGGACAAGGAGGGCAGGCGCTGCTATGTGCTCACTCTCCAGGCGCGCGAACAGCACATCCGCAGGGAGAAGGCCACCAGCAACATCTGCTCGAACGAGAGCCTGATGGCGCTGTATGTAACCATCTATATGGCCCTGATGGGGCCCGAAGGCATGAGGGAGGTCAATGAGCTTTCCTATGCCGGGGCGCACTATCTCCATGACAGGCTGCTCGCCACCGGCAAGTTTGAGGAGGCTTTTGACAAGCCTTTCCTCAAGGAGTTCACTCTCAGGACTCTGGTTCCCGCAGACGAGCTGCAGAAGAAGCTTTCCGACGCCGGATATTTTGCCGCCGTAGAGGTGGGCGACGGGCTGGTCAGCTTCTGCGTCACCGAAAAGAGGACAAGAGAGGAAGCTGACGCGCTTGTTGAACTTATAAAGGAGATCTGAGGCATGAGATACTACGATAAACTGGTTTTCGAGATTTCCAGGGAGGGCAGGTGCGGATACACTCTTCCCAAAAACAGCTACGGGATTTCTCTCGACATTCCCGCGGGGCTTGCCAGAAGCGGCCGTCCGGCTCTACCCCAGGCGAGCGAGCCCGATGTGGTGAGGCATTACAC
>CAVIVH010000048.1:5385-8379 GCA_963646185.1 bacterium
ACACGAATCTCTCGCAGATGAATTTCGGAGTCGATACCGGCTTCTACCCGCTGGGCAGCTGCACGATGAAGTATAATCCGAAGATTAACGAGGAAGCCGCCGCGATGCCGGCGTTCACCGGCGCCGTCCATCCTCTGCAGAGGGCCGAGACGGTGCAGGGCACGCTTCGGGTCTATGCAGAGATGGAGAAGGCTCTGGCCGCCGTCACCGGCATGTCGCGTTTCACCTTCGCTCCCTGTGCGGGCGCGCACGGTGAGCTGACGGGACTTATGATCATGCGGCAGTGGCACATTTCGCGCGGGGACCTGAAGAGGACGAAGATAATCGTCCCGGACAGCGCCCACGGCACCAATCCCGCGAGCGCCGCGGTCTGCGGCCTTAATGTGGTGGTGGTGAAGTCCAATCCGGATGGTCTGATCGACGTGGAGGCGCTGAAGCCTCTGCTGGGGGATGACATCGCCGGCATCATGATGACCAATCCCAACACTCTGGGTCTGTTTGAGAAGGAGATCGGGGAGATTGCCTCGCTCGTGCACGGCTGCGGAGGACTTCTCTATTATGACGGAGCCAACATGAACCCTCTGCTGGGCGTGGTGCGTCCGGGAGACATGGGATTCGACATAATGCATCTGAATCTGCACAAGACGTTCAGCACTCCGCACGGAGGCGGCGGTCCGGGATCGGGCCCTGTGGGAGTGGCGGAGTATCTGAAGGACTGTCTGCCGCTGCCCAGAGTGGAGCTGAACGGCGAGACCGGGCTCTATGAGGTGGTCAGGGAGAATGGGACGTCGGCCGGACAGGTGTCAGGCTTTATGGGCAATTTCGGAGTGATTCTCCGGGCATATGCCTATATTCTGGCGCTCGGAAGGCAGAACATAAAGATGGCGGGCAAGCTGGCCACGCTCTCTGCCAATTATATAAAGGAGTCGCTGAAGGAGTATTATAAGCTGCCGATAGCTTCGGTGTGCAAGCATGAGTTCGTGTTTGACGGGCTGGTGGATGACGGCGCATCGAAGACCGAAGACGGCAAGGGCGCCACTACTCTGGATGTGGCCAAGAGGCTGCTGGACTATGGGTTCCATGCCCCGACCATCTATTTCCCGCTGCTGTTCCATCAGTCGCTGATGATTGAGCCGACGGAGACGGAGTCCAAGGAGACGCTGGATGCGTTCATCGAGGCTATGAAGGCGGTGGCCCGCGAGGCCGCACAGGATCCGTCGATTCTGAAGACGGCTCCGCACAACACGCCCGTCAGCCGCCCCGACGAGACCGCAGCCGCCCGTCGCCCCGTCCTCAAATACGGCGACCAGGCCTAACCTTCTGAACACAACTGAAAAAGGATGACTAAGATTTCTTAGCCATCCTTTTTTGTTTTGTTAATCTTCTTTCGGCATCAGGCTGCCGATAATCATTATCAGTTATCAGTCTTTTGCCAGGCGATGACGCTTCGGAGAGACTCCGTTCGCTTCGCTCTCTCCGGCCCCTCCCATTGCCCATATCCGGGGGTGGACATGCTCTCCGAAGCGCCGCCTGGCATCAATAAGGATACAGAATGACAGTATACCGGAGCGAAGCGACAAGCGGGCTTCTGCCCGCCGGCCGTGAGGCCGCAGTGACGGAGTCACTAATGCCCCTAATAGGGGCTGCCGGCTTTGCCGGCTGGGGTTAAGATGGCCAATGGGCTGGCTTACGCCAGCCCAAAGCCTGCGCATCAGGGATTTATCCTTGATGCGCAGGCCTGAGAAGGTCAAGGACCGTCTTGACCGGGTTGAAAGTCTCGAGCGGGACCTCCACGAACAGCGTATTCCAGTTGCTCATGGCTCCGTTCCACAGGCCCGGCAGCTCCAGCGCCTTCAGCTCACGGCCCTGATAGCTCTTGGAGCTGATGAACCCTGCCTCCTCATCCACATACTTGAGAAGGTCAAACTTCTCTCCCTTGTAATTATGCAGACAGCAGACTATGTCCACAGGGTTGAAATGAGTGGCCCTGGACATCGCCTCCACAGCGCCGGCGTTATTCTTGTCAATCTGCACGCTCTCCAGAATCTGCAGATTGGAAGAGCCGTCCTTGCCGGTGACGATGAAAGGACCGCCGCCCGGCTCGCCCTCATTGCGCACCATGCCGCAGACCCTCACCGGACGGTCCAGCTTGGAACGGATCAGAGCCGTCCTCTCGGCCGGAGAAGTCGTCAGGGGCAGCTGGATGCAGAGCTCCCTGTCCAGGAAAGACTCCGCGCTGTCGCAAAGCCTCCTGCAGGCCTCCGAAGCGGGGTCGGTCTCGGCGTCGAGAGCCTTGAGATAATCGAAAATCCTGTCGCGCAGCATCAGAGCCTTGCCCATAAGCACCTTCTTGTATTTCGAAGTCACGGGCAGAAGCCTCTCGCAGGCTACATTGTCTATGTTCTTGATGGACACCAGCTCCTCGTTGAGGTCATTGAGATTATAGATGAGCGCTCCGTGTCCGGCGGGACGGAAAAGCAGCGAGCCGTCGTCCTTGCGGAAAGGCTTGTTGCGGGAATCCACGGCTATGGTGTCCGTGGCCTTGTCCTGATAGGTGAAGAACACATTGTATTTCACCCCGTAGCGGGCCTCATACTTCGCCTTCACCGCATTCAGCGCATCCTCGAAAAGAGCCCTGTGCTCGGGCGAAATCGTAACCACCACCGAAGCCTGTCCGTCGGCCTCGCGCATATACTCGCCGGCCTCCACAAGATGCTCGGCAAAAGCGGTGCGGACCTCATCGGCATACTTATGGAAAAGTATCACTCCCTTGGGCTTGGAGCCATAGCCCAGACCGCAGTCCTTCAGCACCTTCTCAGCCACCGAACGCCTGTATTCCGCCGAATCCTCCGGACGGCCGAACATGGCCTCGTCATAGAAGGCGAACTTCCCGATCTTCGAGGCCAGCACCGACACCGGGCTGCCCTCCGGGACATCTTTCCCCTCCTCAAGCTGCGACAGACCCGCGAAAATGTCCTTGAACATCCTCGAAGC
>CAVIVH010000049.1:0-8338 GCA_963646185.1 bacterium
CCATTAAGACGGATAACCTCCGGAGACTCCCCGCAAAGAGGCCCGGCACTCTGAGCCACAGGCAGTTCCACAGACGGAACGTTCTCATCGGGCGACACCGCGCGAAGCGCCTTCCACCGCGAAGCCTCCATCTTCGGCAACACACGCCCGTCCCGGACCTCCACCACATGGGTCACGAACTCAGGAATCTCATCCTCGCGCGAAAGCACCAGCACCAGCTGAGTCCTGCCGCCGGCGGCGATTCCGCCGAGCACCCCGTTTAGATAAGCCCTCGACGTCACATCCAGCCCCACATAGGGATTGTCCAGAATCATCACGCACGGCTCAGCCGACAGCACCTTCGAAAGCGTATATTTGCGCAGCTCCCCGCTGGACATCGTAATCCGGCTGTCGGTCACGTCCCACTGATTCCACCGCTGCTGGAGATAATAATTTCTGTCGGTGTCCCCGCCATAACAGTCCCTGAACGCCAGATACCTGACGTTCTCGCTGACATAACGCCTTGTGGCAGAAGGAAAATCATAATCTATAGAACCCGAGCACAAAGGATGCGCGGCGCACAGGATGTCCACCAGCCGGCTCTTCCCCGCCCCGTTCTTTCCGAATATGGCAATCTGCTCCCCGCGGAGCATCTCAAAATCAGCCGGCGCCGCGAGTCTCCACTCAGGGAGCATCGGGACGCCGGCCTTCAAAGATATCAGAGCTTCCATCTTACATCTGTGTTCCTGAAGCGGCAGAGTCATACTGCGAGCTCACCTCCTCCCAGAAGGCCGCCTGGGCGGCATTCATATAAGGAGCAAGCCAGAAATAGCCTATACCCAGAGTGACTATGCACAGCAGTCCCCAGCCTATGAAGCTGAGATACAGATAGAAAAGATCAAACTTGTGTCCCCTCATCATGAGACGGCTGGTCTTCAGGGCCTCGGTCACGGAAAGCTCCGGCCTCGTCACCAGCACATACGGAACCATGGCATAGGCAAAAGCCCATATCAGTCCGGGGATGATGAAAAGGACAAAGCCGACGGCGATGATGACAGACATGAGAAACATGCCCAGCACCACACGCATATAATCGGATCCGAAGGGAATATGGAACATATTGCCGACAATCTTGTCATCCCCCGCCTTGGCGAGAAGTCTGAAGGCATTGTCATAGCCGACCGACAGCGGCGAAAGCAGGCCCACGGACAGAATCACCGACACCAGCTGCCTGACAAAAGACTTGCCGTCGCCGGAAACGGCCGAAAATGCTATGGAAATGATGACGACAATCAAGGTCGCCACCACGGCGGGGGCCCAGTGTCCGCGCAGAGCGTTCAGCGCAGAGTTTTTATAATCCTGGTTAGTCATATTATTTTGAGTTTTTAAGTTTAGCCCAGAAACCTTTCTTCTCAGGCACCACCTCACTCTGGCGGCGGTAATACTCCGCGAACGAAATACCGTTGTGGACTACATCATAGATCACCCCCCAGTCCGGCAGTCCGCCCACATTCCTGTCGTCTACGAACAGGTCCGCCCTCAGCTTGCGCCCGCCGTCGGTGGGAGAATAGGAACTGTCCGGAGTGTCACGGTTATAAGCATAGAACTCCAGTCCCCTGGCCTTGCACCACTGCACGGCATCGTCCAGCAGCTTGCCCTCGCGGCAGCTCCAGAGGATCAGAGTGTGCCCCTCCTTGGCGAGAGTCTTAAGAGTGACGACCGCAAAGGGAATCTCCTTTCCGATCTCGGGATACCTGTGTTCGACAATCGTCCCGTCGAAATCCACCGCTATGATCATGATCGCCTACTTTTCTTCAATCTGCACTCCAACCGTGACCGGCCTCACCGGATTCACCGCCTCGCGGCCGGTGGCGCCGTCCGAAATCTTCTCGAAGTCCCCTTCGGAAAGCATCTTGCAGTTGCCGTTGAAATAGGCCCCCAGCTCCACCGAAAGCCTCTTCACATGCAGATTGCCGTTCACCTTGCAGCCCTCCTTCAGAGCCAGGGTATCCTTCACGAAAATGCTTCCGGTCATCTTTCCCCAGAAGTCCACATTGTCGGCGATAATGTCGCCGCTTATGATCGCCCTGTCACCCACGACGACCCTGCCCTTCGAATTGATCTTGCCCTCGAAGGAGCCGTCTATGCGGATGTCGTTGGGAGAGGAAATCTCGCCCTTGATCACGGTGCCGGAAGAAATCCGGCTGACCTCGTTCACGTTTACAACAGGTTCGGCTGTCTTGGCCATAAATTCAGATTTTATCCGTTACACTTTTCCCTTGCCGTGGCAGTTCTTGTATTTGAGTCCCGAACCGCAGGGGCAGGGGTCGTTCCTGCCTATGTGAGGGTCGGCCTTGAACGGAGTCTTGGCCCTCTGTTCGCGGCTGGCGGCCAGGTCGCTGCGGCTCGCCTGCATGCGGCTCATGTCGGTGCGCTCGGGTGCGGGGGGCGGAGTGGGCCTTGTGGGCGCACCCTCCCTGATATTCAGCACGGCACGCAGCAGGAACGAAAGGACGTCCTTGTTGAGAGCCTCGAGCATGGCCGAGAACAGGTTATAGCTCTCGAGCTTATAGACCACAAGCGGATCCTTCTGCTCATAGGCCGCATTCTGGACGGACTGCTTGAGATCGTCCATGTCGCGCAGATGCTGCTTCCAGTGCTCGTCGATCTGCCAGAGGACTATGGTCTTGCTGAGCATCTTGGAGAGCTCGCGGCCCTCGGACTCATAGGCCTTCTTCAGGTTCACGGGCAGGTTCAGGCCCTTGCGGCCGTCGGTGATGGGCACGGCTATGTTCTCGAACATGGAGCCCTTGGTCTCATAGACCTCCTTAATCACCGGATAGGTCTTGGACACGAGTCCCTCCATGCGGCGCTTATAGACGGTCTCCATCTGTGCGCAGATCTTCTTGGCCAGAGCGTCGGTGCCGAGGCTCTTGTAGGTCTCCTCGTCCATGCCCGAGTCTATGGAAAGCTGGGACATGAGATAGGACTCGAAGTCGGCGAACGACATGCCCGCGCAGCGGTCTGCATAGATATTGGCGGTGTCCACCATCATGTTCATTATGTCAATCTCAATCCTGTCGCCGGAAATTGCGTTGCGGCGGCGGGAATAGATGGCCTCTCTCTGATAGTTCATCACATCGTCATACTCGAGCAGTCTCTTACGTATGCCGAAGTTGTTCTCCTCCACCTTGCGCTGGGCCTTCTCGATGCTGCGGGAGAGCATAGGGCTCTCGAGAGCGTCGTCGTCGGTCATGCCGAGACGGTCCACCACGGAAGCGATCTTCTCGGAGCCGAACAGGCGCATCAGCTTGTCCTCAAGGGAGATATAGAATGTGGACGAGCCGGGGTCGCCCTGTCGTCCGGCACGGCCTCTGAGCTGGCGGTCCACCCTTCGGGAGTCGTGCCTCTCGGTGCCGATTATCGCGAGTCCGCCGGCCGCCTTCACCTCGGGCGAAAGCTTGATGTCGGTGCCTCGGCCGGCCATATTGGTGGCGATGGTCACGGTGCTGGACTGTCCGGCGCGGGCCACAATCTCGGCCTCCCTCGCGAACTGCTTGGCGTTCAGCAGCTGCGCGTCCCTGATTCCGGCCCTCTCCATCATCCTGAGGAGCAGCTCGGAAGTCTCCACGTCGGTGGTGCCCACGAGCACCGGCCTTCCGGACTCGCGGAGCTTCAGCACCCTCTGGATCACGGCATTGTATTTGGCGCGCTTGGTCTTATAAATCAGATCCTGCTCGTCGTTCCTGATCACGGGCTTGTTGGTGGGAATCACCACCACGTCAAGCTTGTATATGGACCAGAACTCCCCGGCCTCCGTTTCAGCCGTACCGGTCATTCCGGCCAGCTTGTGATACATTCTGAAATAGTTCTGCAGGGTGATGGTGGCGAAGGTCTGGGTGGGGTCCTCCACCTTCACGTTCTCCTTGGCCTCCACAGCCTGGTGCAGTCCGTCGCTCCAGCGCCTGCCCTCCATGATACGGCCGGTCTGCTCGTCCACAATCTTCACCTTGCCGTCCACTATGATGTAGTCCACATCCTTCTGGAACATGGCATAGGCCTTGAGCAGCTGAATCATCGTGTGCACTCTCTCGCTCTTGATGGAGAACTCCTCCATGAGGGCGTCCTTCTTCTCCTGCTTCTCGGCGGGAGTCATTTCGGACTTCTCGATCTCGGCCACCTTGCCGCCCACGTCGGGAAGGACGAAGAAATTGTCGTCGTTCACGCTGGATGCGAGCAGGTCATGACCCTTGTCGGTCATGTCCACCGAGTGCTGCTGCTCGTTTATGACGAAATACAGCGGGTCGGTGACCACGGGCATTTCCCTCTCGTTGTCCTGGAGGTAATAGTTCTCGGTCTTCTGCATTATCACCTTGATGCCGGGCTCGCTGAGATATTTGATGAGCGGCTGGTACTTGGGCAGTCCCTTGTAGCACCTGTACAGGAGCTTTCCGCCCTCAGCCTCGTCGCCGGCGGCCAGCTTGGCCTTGGCCTCGTTCAGGGTGCTGGTGACCAGGGATCGCTGCAGGTTGTAGAGCTTCTCCACATAGGGCCTGAACTCCATGAACTGCTCGTCGGCCGAAGACTTGGCCACGGGGCCGGATATGATGAGCGGCGTGCGGGCGTCGTCGATGAGCACGGAGTCCACCTCATCGACTATGGCGTAATGGTGCTTTCTCTGCACCAGGTCGTCCTTGGACACGGCCATGTTGTCACGCAGATAGTCGAAGCCGAACTCATTGTTGGTTCCGAAGGTGATGTCGCAGTTGTAGGCCCTGCGGCGGGCGTCGCTGTTGGGCTCATGCTTGTCTATGCAGTCCACGGAGAGCCCGTGGAACATATAGAGCGGACCCATCCACTCGGAGTCACGCTTGGAGAGGTAGTCGTTGACGGTGACCACATGGACTCCCTTGCCGGCCAGCGCGTTCAGGAACACCGGAAGAGTAGCCACGAGGGTCTTACCCTCACCGGTTGCCATCTCGGCGATTTTTCCCTGATGCAGCACGGCGCCGCCGATCAGCTGCACGTCATAATGGACCATGTCCCAGGTGACCTCGTTGCCGCCGGCCTGCCAGTGGTTCTGCCACACGGCCACGTCGCGCCCGTCCCTGTTCTCGATGTGGACGAAGTCCTTGGTGGTGCTCAGCGTCCTGTCGAAATCGGTGGCGGTCACCTCCACGGTCGGGTTCTGCGCGAATCTCCTGGCGGTGGACTTCATTATGGCGAAAGCCTCCGGCAGAATCTCGTTCAGGACCTCCTCTATGGCCTCATCCTCCTCCTTGACCAGCTTGTCGGACTCGGTGGCTAGCTTTTCCTTCTCCGAGACGGGGATATCCTTCTCGAGTTCCTCACGGATCTGGGCCATGCGGTCCTCGAAGGGCTGCGCCTTCACCCTGATCTTTTCCTTGAGGGCTTCGGTGTGGGCCCTGAGCTCGTCGTTGGTGAGTTTATCTATGGTGGTGTATGCTTCGAGAGTCTTCTGAAGGATGGGCTTGATTTCCTTCATGTCCCTGTCCGCCTTGGATCCGAAGATCTTCTTGATTATTCCGGTTACGCTCATTTTCTGTTAGAATTGTGCTTACAAATCTGAATATTAACCTGCGAATATACTGAATCTTCCGCTATATATCAAAAAAAGGGCCGGCACGATGCCGACCCTCATATATCACGATTATTTATCCCGTCTAGAACAAATACGCAACTCCTAAAGTCACTTCGGAGCGGTGCCGCTTCACGTCGGCACTGCCGGTGTAACGGTTCGCAAGGCCATAGTTATAGCCCAGCTTGATGCGGTAGTGCTCCATGAGGTCCACTCCTGCGCCCAGACCGACGAGAACGTCAAAACGGCCATAGTCAGAATCGGAGCCATACAGATTTGCGCTCACGGTGTTGCCGCCTTCCGTATTCTTCAGCTTGGAAGTCAGACCGGCGGAAATGGTCGGGCCGGCATAGACAAAGAATCTGGTGTCGGATGCAATGTCGAAATTATACTTTGCCATCACGGGAATCTGGAGATAGCTCTCATTCTGCCTCACATCTCCGCCTGTGGAGAAATGCTCCCAGTAGAGACCGGGCTCCACGGAGAGTCCGTCAACAGATGCCACCGGAATGTCGTAGGACACTCCGAGGTAGAGGCCGTTGAAGTTATCGCTGCTTCCGGACTTATAGGACAATGTGGAATTGACCCATCCTGCGCCGATGCTGAGGTTGTCTCTGTTGAACTGGGCGAATGCGCTGGTGCCCACGAGCATCATGGACGCAGCGACGACTGTTGCAAAAATCTTTTTCATATTTCGCTATTTTTTAAAAACATATTCTTTAAGTTTCTTTCTCTCGTCTGCCCCGAGCCCCAGGAAGAACACGGCGCACGCCGAAGCGGCGAAGGCCCACAAAATTCCTGCCAAATGGCCTGCGGCTGACATTTCAGCAGGCATCACGGCCCGGTAGAGGAACACGAACGCGGTCATAAGCACGACCACGGCTGCCGGCCCGAGATAGGCCCTGCGGCAATAGTCCAGGGCGTCGAAGCCTATGAGCCTGCGCAGAAGCGCGAACTCCACAAAGCGGTAAAGAATTGAGTAGCAGATATACAGCTGAATTATGGTCACCACCGGGGCTCCGAACCTATAGGCCGCGAAGCCCAGCGGGAGGCAGAGCAGCGACATGGCGCTGTTCCATATCTGGAACCACTTTATCCGTCCGGTGGCCTGCTCCAGGGCCTGGGTCCCGCCCACGAACGACCTGACGAGGGCGCTCACGAGGGTCCAGCGGGTGAACAGCACCGCTCCCTCCGGCACGTCCTTCAGCCATATGCCCAGGACGAAGTCCAGCTCCACCCATGCGCAGAACACGAGCACGGACATCAGCAGGGCGCTGTAGCGGGAAATCTTATAGACCAGGTCCAGGGAACGGGCCGTGTCGCCGCCGCTGTAGTTCTTGGTGATCTGCGGGGATGCGGCGCTGGTGAGCCGGTTCACCGAAGTGACCGAAAAATTCTCTATCTGATATGCCACCGACAGGGCCGAATTCACCACGGTCCCGAAGAAGTAGTTGACTATCAGAGTGCTGCCCTGCGAGCGGGCGATATATGCGGCGGCGCTGAGGGCGGTGTAGTTGTTGAACGAGACCACTTCGCGGTAGCCGCTTTTCACCGGTCTCCACTTTATGATTCCGCTCCAGTGGCGCCGGCAGTACACGCGGTACATGACCATGGATATGAGGGTCATGGAGGCCATGATCAGCGCATAGAGCCGAAGCCCGTCGCCCCTGAAGAACTTCAGCAGCCAGACCACCGCCGCGAGCCTGAACAGATTCGAGACTATGTCCACGACCGAGGTCTGCAGGAACTTCTCGAAAGCCTCCATAAGGCTCATGTAGGGGAGGTTGATTATGTTTATGCAGGCGGCGAACACCGACACCTGGAACACGAACACAGCGTCCTTGAGCCGCGCCGGGTCCACATTGAGCCAATGGTATATATAGTAGAGCCCCAGGGTCTCGGCCAGGAGCAGGATGAATCCGGCCAGGGCGAAATGCACGGTCAGGCATATGTTGAACATCCGGTTCGGGTCGCCGTCCGGCTTGCCGAGCTCGGTGTTGATGAAGCGGCGGGTGGTGGTGCTCATGGCCGTGCTGAGAAAGCCCAGCATGGCTACGAGGCCGCCCACGACGCTATAGAGGCCATAGTCCGACTTGCCCAGCGCCGCAAGGACATATCGCGTGCACAAGAGGCCGATCACTATTATGAACAGCATCCTGACATAGATTACCAGGGTATTCCTGAATATCCTGGCGTTGTCCTTATGGAAACCGGGCATGGGGGTTTATTTTTTCCCGCTCTCGGCGATTATCGTCCTGTAGCAGTCGAGGAGCGAAGAGGTTATGGCCTTCCTGTCATGTCTCTTGAGGGCCACGGCGCGGGCCTGGTGACCCACTTTGCGGAGCAGCGTCCTGTTGCGGTACATGGCCACCACCCTCTCGGCGATCTCTTCGGCGTTGCCGCTGCGGACCAGGAAACCGGTCGCGCCGTCTTCAATCAGGCTGGAGACTCCGCCCACATTGGTCGCAACCACGGCGGCTCCCAGAAGCTGGGCCTCGCATACGCTGTTGGGGCTGTTGTCTATGTAGGAGGGATGGACATACATGGAAGCGCGGCTTATGGCCTGCACCAGTTCTTCGGCCGTGGCAACTCCGGCCATGGTTATGCCGGCCCTGGCGGCGGTGATTCCGGTCACCTTCTCGAAGAAGGTGGGGTCCACGTTGCCATAGACATTCCATTCGAAGTCCAGGCCATATTCTTCCTTGAGTATCAGGCCGGCGCGCAGCACGAGGTCGAAACCCTTGTAGGTGGGCTCGGAGA
>CAVIVH010000050.1:0-3113 GCA_963646185.1 bacterium
AGGAGTAGTTCTTGACCATGGCCTCGACATAGTCGGTGTTGTAATGGAAATCGCCGAACATGAGGTCGTCCGGACGGAATTCCACATAGGTCCCGTTCTTCTCCTTTGTCGGCTCCTTTGCGCTGGCGGTCAGTTTTCCGCGCTCGAAACGGGCCCAGGACCTCACCCCGTCCCTGTGCGAGCACACATAGAAGGCGGACGAAAGGGCGTTCACGGCCTTGGTTCCGACTCCGTTCAGACCCACGGACTTCTTGAATGCGGCACTGTCGAATTTGGCTCCGGTGTTCAGTATGCTGACGGCCTTCACGACCGAATCCAGCGGTATTCCGCGGCCGAAGTCCCTGACGCTCACGAGCCCGTCTTCGCCCACATTCACCGTTATCTGCCTGCCGAAGCCCATGGCGAACTCGTCTATCGAGTTGTCTATGACCTCCTTGAGAAGGACATAAATGCCGTCACCGGGATTCCTTCCGTCTCCGAGGCGTCCTATATACATGCCGGGACGCCTGCGGATGTGGTCCACACCCTCCAGCGTCGTTATGTTGTCGTCTGTGTAGTTTGTCTGATTGAGTTCCGCCATAACCCTACAAATATACGAAAAAAGCCGACACGCCTGCGGGTGTCATTTCTTGACAGCCCCTCCTATGAAGAGATTGACCAGCGGGCGGCTCGGGGTGTTGGTGGTCATGGTGATGACGACCATGTTTTCGCCTTCCGGCATTCCGGAGGTGTCCACGTCTATGGTATAGGTGGCGGTCTTGCCGGGAGCGAGCCTCTCCACGGGGCTGACATCGGTCTTCGCCCAGTCGGAATCCACCTTATAGACCACGAAGTCGCTCTTTCCGTTGTTCTTGCAGGTGAATATGGCACGCACGGGAGTGCCGGCCTTCACGACTCCGAAGTTATAGGTATTGGTGTTGAAGGCGGGCTGGGCGGCCCTGTCCTTCTGCTCCTGGGTCCAGTCGGAAAAGTTCTCCTTGGTGAACCCCCACACAGCTATCTTTTTCTGGGCCACTCCGTCCACGACGGGGGTCGCATAGTACCAGGTCTTGCCCCATTTCGAACGGTCGGCCGTGAGGGTGAAGTTCAGCTTCGCAGTCGCTCCGGCGGGGATGGGATTCGGGGACACGGATATGCTCATGCCGGGGGTGACATCCCTGAACGCGACCTTGATCGGGCTCTTTCCGATGTTCGCGACTATGGCCATGTCGCTTTTCTGGTTGCCCTGGGTGAGATTTCCGCCCTTGATTTCGGCGCTCTTGAGGCCGAAGTTGCCGAGATGAACTGGGTATTTCTCCCCGATCGGGATATTCTTCTCGCGGGCGACTCCCCTGAGCTTTAGCACCACGGGGCGCTTGATGCCGGAGAAATAGGCGGTGACGTTCTTGTCGAAGGGATAGGGTCCGTCGGTGTTGTTGTAGGACACCGAAATCTTGCCGGTGCCGCCGGCGACGATCGGTTCGCGGGTCCACTGCACGTCGGTGCAGCCGCAGGAGACGGCCACATTGTATATGACTATGGGCTTGTCGGATATGTTCTTGACCTTGAATTCGCAGGTCAGCGCGCCGGAGCCGGTTATGACGTCGCCGAAATCATGGACGGTCTTGTCCAGTTCTATGATTCCGTCCACTGTCGTGGACTTTCCGTCGGTTTTGGTCTGCGAATATGAAGGGGCCAGGCAGAGGAATACGGCCAGTGCCGCGCTCAGAAATCTTTTCATGTTCCGGTTCTGTGTTTCAGAAAATACGTGGACTGCAAATATGCTTCCAAAAATTGGTTTTTCAAATTTAATGACTACATTTGCTATTCCGGCACTGACGAATGGCCGGCATTTTTTAACCGACAGAAAACATACAACAACTAATAAGGAAATTCATTATGGCTTACAAAATTGACGAAAACGTATGCGTGGCTTGCGGCACATGCATCGGAGAGTGCCCTGCCGGCGCCATCCACGAAGGTGACACCTATAAGATTGATCCCGACGCATGCCTGAGCTGCGGCACCTGCGCAGGTGTCTGCCCCACCGGAGCAATCAGCGAAGAGGCATAAGAAACTCTCCGACAGAGAACTGAAGCGACCGATAATCATTTATCGGCCGCTTTTGTTTTATACGGGCCCGCCAAAGCCGGTGCGGAGACGGCCGATACTACATTTATCCGGCAAATCGGTGTTGGTTTTCAAAAAAGTTTTATATCTTTGGTCGTCCGTGTGCTGCCACATGAGCGCACGTGACTGCTGACCACTGACCGCAAAAGCAAAGGATGACAACATTTTCCACCCATTCCGCACACCGCGCTGACTCTTTCCGCCGGGAAAATTCTCCCGAGACGGAGGTGTTGTGCGCTCCGGGCTTCCGCCGCCGTTTGTCGCCGCCGGCCCATATGGCGGGGGGGGGTATCTACTTGCGAATTAATTAGTTACACCGTTTCTTGCTATCTTTACAGCGCATGCCGCCCGGCATGTGCCTCCTTTTCGCATGCCCTCCCGAACCACAGGAACCACATCGAGACATTTTCCAACACATTAATAACCAATAACCATTCGTTATGAAAAAATCCATTTATGCAGTTACACTGCTGCTGTTGGGTGCTGCATTGTGCATCCCGTTCTCATCTTCTGCCCAGGACAAATCTTCGGAAGACCCGGAAAGGCAGGCATACCTTGACAAGGTGATAGCCAAAGAAAAGAAGTACGCTGCGCTTGAAGAGAATCTCTCCGGCTGGCGCTTCGGAGGAGAGTACTCCGCACGCAGATTCGCCACCGTCGATGTCAAGTCGGCAGTAAAAAGAGGACTCCACGCCACTGCCGGTTACCGTTTCAACAAGCACTGGTATATCGGAGGACTGGCAGGAGTGGATCTGACATGCCCTTTTGAAATAACCAGAGGCGGCTATGCTGATGACGGCATGAACTATTCCATAACAAGGGAGGATAAGATTTATGTTCCCATAATGGTTGAGCCGAGATTCTATTTCAACTACGCCAAAACTTCCGTTTATCTTTGCTTCGACGCCGGTTATGAGATTTCCAGTTCATCTGCCGGCACGGCAACATTCGGCCTGGGTATCGACTACAATATAAAGGATTCCAAGTGCATCAATATCGCCTTC
>CAVIVH010000050.1:3123-8125 GCA_963646185.1 bacterium
GTCCAGTGAAGGTAATGGTTTTCTGGCAGACGACACCCCGGATTACGGACAGTATGACGGATTTGTATTCGGTTTCAAGATCGGATTCTCGCTTTAAGGCAATTTCCAACCCTGCCGCTGTTTTTTCCGGATATTGATAAAAGGACATATGAATACTCTTTCAAAGGCGCTGGCAATTTTATTCACAGCCTCCAGCATGCTTCCAGGATGCAGCGCTCCCGGCGAAGATTGGGAGCTATCACACGATTTTGATGGCACAACATGGAGAGCTATCTATAGTGTGCGAATGGAGGATGATAGCCCATTGCCAATTATTAGCTATTCGGAGCTGACTTTTAAAAATGGCCGAGCCTTTGTCAGCTGCTATACTGGAACATTAGTGGACGATCCGAAAACTTGTGAGGGGCCAGGCGATAATTGGTACTATGACAACCGTATGCGCGACTCGAACTACGAAAGAGACTATTGGGGGTGTTACATACAAGACGGAAATGAGATTATGCTCATAGAAGTTGCGAAAGAATACGGGTACGACGATGATGCATCTGAATTTTATGCCAACATCAACAGTTCGGCGGCAGACGGCATCATCTATTCTACACCTGTCGATATGTCTGAGTTCGACGGCTTGTATAGTTTCGTGTCTGAAAATTTGCCTGACAGAGTTGAAAAGATTGTATTTAACAGATGGTATGGCAGAAGAGACGAAGATGATTCAAGATTTACATTCTATAGAATCAAGTGACATCTGTTATGTCCCACGTTAATCCTTCGCAGGAGTGGAGCCGTCAGCTGATCCCGCCATACAGACAGGACAAGTTCCACCGCAAGACTGCCGAAGGCTGATGAACTGAAGCGACCGATAATCACTTATCGGCCGCTTTCTTTTTATCCGGGCATGTCCGATGCCGGCATTCGGCGGAGGGATACGGAAAGAGGATGGCTGAAATCAGCCATCCTCTTTTCGTGTCATGGATTCGCAATCCGCGTCATGGGACAAGCAATCGCGGAGACGCTTGCCATGGGACTGCCGCTACTCGGCCTCGGCGGAAGATGCGGGGCGCATGACGAGCTGGAGCTCGTAGCCCTTGAGCAGCTCGGCGGCCATGGCCCTGACAGACTCGGGAGTGAGCCTGCCGACAGCGGCCTCATAGCCCTTGTCCTTGTCCAGGCCGAACATCTCATAGTTCAGGATGGAAGTCATCCAGTAGGAATTGTTGATCCTGCTTTCAGGGATATTCTTCTGCAGATTCTTGACGGTCATGTCGAACTCCTCGGCGGTGGGGCCATCCTTGGCGAGAGCCTCGAATCCCTCCCTGGCCAGAGCTCGCAGCTTGTCGGCCATGTCGGGCTTGGAGTTATAATAAATCTGAATCAGAGCATACTGCGACGGCGCGTTGACCACATTGCCGGCCACGCTGGCGCCATAGGTGCCGCCCTCTTCCTCACGCAGCGAGGTCACATACCTCATGTTCATGATATAGCTCACGGCCTCCATCTCGGCCAGATGGTCGAAACTGTACTCCATGGGCCTCTTATAGACATCCAGGACGGTGGTCATGGGAGTCTGCATGTCCTCGGAGAAATCGGAAGTCACGTCGGCGCTGACCACCTCAGTGTGGGTGTTCACCCATGCCGTGGGAGTCTTCCCCTTGGGCAGCGAGCCGAAATACTTCTCCACCAGAGGCTTGACGGCATCCGGCAGGAAGTCGCCCACTATGACGAGTTTCGCTCCGGCCACATCATTGAACAGCGACCCGTAAACCCTCTCGATGGTGGCGAGGCTGGCGCGGGAGACGGTGGTCTCGTCGATCATCTGCATCCTGGGGTTATGGCCATAGAAATCGTCATACATCCTCTTCTGCAGCTTATAGTTGGGCTGCGAGACAAGATTGGGGAGAATGGCGTTGATGGTGTTTATGCCCTGGTTGTACTCATCGGCGTCGAAGCGGGGGTCGGTGAACTCCAGATAGGCCAGCTGGAAAGCTGTCTCAAGGTCCTTGGGAGTGGAAGTGCCTTCAATGCCGTGGCGCATGGACACGATATAGGGCTCCACGCTGACATTCTTGCCGGACAGCATCTTGGAGACGGTGCCGGAAGAGAAGGAAGACACTCCGCTGTTCTGCAGGAAGAGTCCCCAGATGTTATCGTCGAAGCTGGGCAGGTCTTCGGTGGCTATGAGCGAAGATCCGCCCTCCTTGAACAGATTGAAGGACACCCTGTCCTTGTTGTACTCGGTGGGATAGAGAATCACCTCGAGGCCGTTCTTCAGGGTCCACACGGTGCTGCCGTAGATGCCGGTGGAGACCTTCTTCACCGCAGAGCCCTTGAGCTTGGAAGAGTCGAGGAAGGATTCGGCCACAGTCTCGGCCTCATTGGCCTTAATGTCGGAAGCCTTCACCTTGGCTATGACATCGAGCAGCTGCTGCCCGGAGGGAGAGACGACGCCCTCCTTCTCGGGGCCCTCATAGAGTATGACCATATTCTCGTCGGTTATGAGCTCAGCAAGGACCTGGTTCACTGCGGATGCGGGAATCATGGGCATTATCTGGCCGACAAGGGCATATTCCTCGGCAGGAGCCATGAAGGCGTGATTGTCAAAGAAATTGCCGATCAGCTCGGGAACGAACTGGGCGTTCTTTCTGGTCTCGGCGGTCTTGGAAGCGGTCTCATAGGCGGCGAGTATGTCGCTCTTGGCCCTTTCGACCTCAGCCTCGGAAAAGCCGAACCTGCGGGCCTTCTCCATCTCGGTCATGAAGGCCTCGAATCCGCTCAGGGTCTCCCCTTCCTTCACGCTCACGTCGCCCATCAGGACTTCGCAGGTGCGGGTGAGATCACCCAGAGCCGCGGATGCGTTCAGGAAAGGAGCGTCGGGCTTGGCGGCCATGTCGCTGAACCTCTCGTTGAACACCTTGGAAATGATACTCTTGACGATATCTGAGACCTCGCCTGCGAGAGTGTTGTTCATCTCCCTGGGAGCAGCCTCGCTCTTCCAGACCACGGTCACGCCGGTCTGCGTGTACTCGGGATCGGTGAGCACGCCCACCACGGGCTCGGCATTGTCGGGAATCTTTATCACATCCTTGGCCTTGGGGTTCTCGGCCGCGGGGATGTCGGCGAAAATCTCCCTGATCTTGCCCTCCACATAGTCCACGTCCACGTCGCCCACGACGATAAGCGCCTGAAGGTCGGGACGGTACCATGTCTTATAGAAGGACGTGAGGCTCTCCGGCCTGAAGTTCAGGAGGTTCTCCTGGCTGCCGATGAGAGTGCAGCTGCCATATTTGCTGTCACCATAGAGATAGGGCAGACTCTTCTCGTGAAGCCTCCATGCGGCGTTCCTTCTGGAGCGGCGCTCCTCCACTATCACTCCCCTCTCCTTGTCAATCTCGGCGGGGTCGTTGGTGACGAAGTGCGAATAGTCATGCATTATGAGTATGCAGGTGTCTATCACCGACTCCCTCACCAGGGGAATGTTGTTCAGCATATACTGGGTCTTCTCCACACCGGTGGACGCGTTCACGTTGCCGCCGAAGGAGGCGCCTATGCTCTGGAGCCAGTCCAGAATCTTCTTGCCCGGGAAATTCTTGGTGCCGTTGAAGCACATATGCTCGAGGAAATGGGCCAGACCATCCTGGTCCGGGGTCTCCTGGATGGCTCCCACATCGGTGGCGAGATAGAACTCCGCGCGTCCGGCGGGAATCTCGTTGTGGCGGATGTAATAGGTAAGGCCGTTGTCAAGCTTGCCCACCTTCACAGCGGGATCGTTCGGGAGAACGCCGTTCCCCTGGGCGCTCAGGCAGAATGCTGACATGCACAGCACTGCGATAATGCACAATAGTCTTCTCATGTGACTTATTTTTATAAAAAGTTATTCTTACGGCGGGCAAAGTTAGAGAAATTCCGCTTAATTTTGCAGTGCGCCACGCAGCAGTGCGGGCTCGCCCTAAACCCCGGAAATTCAATGCTTGAAGATTCCCGTCTGAAGATATTCCTCACCGTCGCGTCCTGCGGCAGTTTCACCGTGGCGGCACGCAGGCTCGGAATCACCCAGCCGGCCGTGAGCCAGAGCATGACGGTCCTGGAGAAAAGCCTCGGAGCGAAGCTGTTCGAAAGGAACAGAGGGGAAATCCGCCTCACGGACAAGGGCAGGGCGATGCAGGTCTATGCGTCCAGAATTCTTTACTGGTACGACTCGGCGTCCATGATATTCGGCCCGGAAGGCAAGGCCGCCGACGGGGCCTCGGTCCGGATATGCGCCGACTCCCTTTCGGCAGAACATCTTCTTCCCGGAGCCATGTCCACACTCCTCGCAGCCCGTTCGGGACTGAATTTCACCGTGACCGACTACCCGGAAGGGGCCGACGTGCAGATGAGCGTGATTCCCACCCCTAAGACGATGGACTTCGAGCGCGAGGCCAGCCTGGTCGGAACCATAGACGCGGCAGTGGTCGCCTCGCCCCTGAACAGGGCTCTCGCCGGAGCGCCCGACGCCCCGGTCAAGCCGTTTTCCACCCTGGAGGGAATCCACATTTCCACCCGTTTCGCGGTGTGGGGCGGCTATTCCGCCTTTCTCTCGCCCGACACAGAGGCCAGGACCGCGGCCATAAGCATCTCTGCGTCAGCCGTAAAGGCCCTGACTGCCGGCTCGGACAGGATTGCGGGAATCGTGCCGGAGATCGCGGTCCGCAGGGAGGTCGCCGACGGCACCCTGCTGAAGATGCCGGTCTCGCTGCCGGAATTCTCGCTCGACGTGCACTTCACGCCGACCCCGGAATTCGCCGGAAAAAAGGCGTGCACCATGCTGCTGGAGACCATAAGACAGCTGCTTTGAGAAGCCCTAATACGATTATTATCCGCTTCCGCGCTTGAGTTAAGAAAAATTATACCTAAAATAGGAGTTTAAAACAACGAACCGCAAATGGACAGATTTGATTTAGTGAAAGAGTCCTCTGAGAAGAAGGCAGTCGATGCCGAGACTCCCGAAGGAAAGCCCTCGGAC
>CAVIVH010000051.1:0-3799 GCA_963646185.1 bacterium
ATCTGCGTCATCGCTTCGCGATAACTTGCTGTCAACGGGCCCCGCCCCCTGCCCATGTCCGGGGGTGGACATGCCCGCCAGACTGAGTCTGCCCGGTCGAACGGGAAAAATGGATTTTATTGCGTATATTCGTAGGTTACATTACCAAAAAAATCACCATACACATAACATATTTTCTATGGCGGACGAAAAGATCATCTTCTCGATGAACGGGGTGGGCAAAGTCCTCCCGAACAGCAACAAGGTAATCCTCAAAGACATCTACCTTTCATTCTTCTATGGGGCCAAGATCGGAATCATCGGACTCAACGGTTCCGGAAAATCCACCCTCCTGAAGATAATCGCCGGAGTGGAGACATCCTACAAAGGCGAAGTCGTGTGGGCCCCGGGCTACTCCGTGGGCTACCTGGAACAGGACCCCCGCATGGATCCCGACAAGACCGTGCTGGAAGTCGTGCAGGAGGGAGTCCAGGAAGTGCTGGACACTCTCAGGGAATATAACGAGATATCCGAAAAGTTCATGGAGCCCATGGACGACAAGACCATGAACGCGCTGATGGAACGGCAGGGCGAGCTGGCCGAAAAGATCGAGCATCTGGGAGGCTGGGAGATAGACGCCAAGCTGGAAAGGGCCATGGACGCGCTCCAGTGCCCCCCGCCCGACGCCAAGATCTCCGTTCTCTCCGGAGGCGAGCGCAGAAGGGTCGCCCTCTGCAGGCTCCTGCTTCAGCAGCCCGACGTGCTGCTCCTCGACGAGCCCACCAACCATCTCGACACCGAGAGCATCCAGTGGCTTGAAGCCCATCTGCGCCAGTACAGCGGCACCGTTATCGCCGTGACCCACGACAGATATTTCCTCGACAGCGTGGCCGGATGGATCCTGGAGCTGGACAGGGGCGAGGGCATCCCGTGGAAGGGCAACTACAGCTCCTGGCTGGACCAGAAGACAAAGCGCCTGGCCATGGAGGAAAAGGTGGAGAGCAAGAGACGCAAGACCCTGGAACGTGAGCTCGAATGGGTGAGAATGGCCCCAAAGGCCCGCCAGGCCAAGCAGAAGGCCAGGCTCGGAGCCTATGAGAAGCTCGCCGCCGGCGACGCCAGAGAGCGCGAGGCCAATCTCGAAATCTATATCCCCAACGGTCCCCACCTCGGCAACAAGGTGATCGAGTTCCGCGACGTGAGCAAAGGCTATGGGGACAGGCTGCTGTTCGAGCACCTGAGCTTCGTGCTGCCGCCCGCCGGAATAGTGGGAGTCATCGGCCCCAACGGAGCCGGAAAGACCACCCTCTTCCGCCTGATCATGGGCTCGGAAAAACCGGACAGCGGAGAGATATCGATAGGCGAAACCGTGAAGCTGGCCTATGTGGACCAGCAGCACAAGAGCATAGACCCGGACAAGACCGTCTATGAGACCATAGCCGGGAATTCGGAGTGGATCAGGCTGGGCAACAGAGACATCAACGCCCGCTCCTGGGTCTCCCGCTTCAACTTCAGCGGCGCTGACCAGGAAAAGCTCTGCGGAGTGCTCTCCGGAGGCGAGCGCAACCGCCTGCATCTGGCCCTGACCCTGAAGGACGAGGGCAATGTCCTGCTGCTCGACGAGCCTACCAACGACGTGGACGTGAACACGATACGCGCCCTTGAGGACGGTCTCGAGAGCTTCGGCGGCTGCGCAGTCGTGGTCAGCCACGACAGATGGTTCCTGGACCGCATAGCCACCCACATCCTGGCCTTCGAGGGCGATTCCAGGGCGGTGTTCTTCGAGGGAAACTACCAGGAATACGAAGCCAACCGGAAAATGAGGCTCGGCAACTCCGAACCCAAGCGTTTTAAATACAAAAAGCTTATGGAATAGGCCGTTCTGCGGATTGACCGAAACCAACTTCTTATTATATTTGTATGGCGGCATGGCCGCGCGACAACACGAAAACCATTAACATTTACATATGAAAAAACTCATCATTGCAGCACTCTGCCTGCTCGGCGCCGCCGTGTGCCAGGCAAAGGAACAGAGTGTAACCTCACCGGACGGACACATCCGTCTCTCCGTGAACGGAGACAGCTATTCCGTCTATTATGACGGAGAGGCAGTCGTCAGCGACGCAAAGGCCGCTCTCACCCTCGCCGACGGAACCGTCATCTCCCTCGGAGACAAGACAAAGAAAGTAAAGGCCGGAAAACCTGTCACGGAGCACATCGTCGCCCCCTTCTACAGACAGAGCGAATTCGACTTCTCATATTCCTCGCTGAAGCTTGACTATGCTTCCGGATTCTCCATCGAGTGGAAAGTCTCCGACGAGGGCGTGGCCTACAGGTTCATCTCCTCAAAGAAGGGCGAAACCATAATCAAGGACGAGACCGCCATCGTCAACTTCCCCTCCGACGAGAAGGCATGGCTCCCCTATTCCACCAACCCCCGCAAGCCCATGGCCATGGCATACCAGAACTGGTACACCGTGCAGAACCTCTCCGAAGGCTCCCACGGCAACCTGGCCTTCCTGCCCGCCACAGTGGCTTCCGGCAAGGTGAAGGTGACCCTGACCGAGTCTGACCTCAGGGCCTATCCCGGAATGTTCGTGCAGGCCGAGGACGGCGGCACCTCCCTCAAGGGAGTCTTCGCCCAGTATCCCAAGGCCTTCGACTACTACCGCGGAAGAGTCCAGAAGTTCGTGAAGGAAAGAGAGGACTATATCGCCAGGGCCGACGGTCCCAGAACCTTCCCCTGGAGAGTCCTGGCCATCACCTCCGACGACACCCGGATGCCCGTGAACAACATGGTCTATGCCCTTGCGGAGCCCTGCAAGGTGGAGGACACCTCCTGGATCCGTCCCGGCTTCTCCGCATGGGAGTGGTGGAATGACTGGCAGCTCACCGGCGTTGACTTCCCCGCAGGAATCAACATGGACACCTACAAGTACTACATCGACTTCGCTTCCCGCAACGGTCTGGAGTATCTGATCCTCGACGAGGGCTGGTATGTCCCTTCATCCGGCGACATGCTCACCACCATCAAGGAGATCGACCTCCCCGCCCTTGTGAAATATGCGGCCGACAGGAACGTGAAGCTCATCCTCTGGTGCGTGTTCAACGTGCTGGACGACAATCTTGAGAAGATCTGCGAGCACTATGCCGACATGGGCATCGCCGGCTTCAAGGTCGACTTCCTCGACAGGGACGACCAGGAGGCTCTCGAGCTCACCTACAGAATCGCCGAGGCCACCGCAAAGCACCATCTCGTGCTCGACCTCCACGGCATCTCCAAGCCCACCGGAATCTGCAGGACCTATCCCAACGTCCTCAACTACGAGTCCGTTTTCGGACAGGAAGAAGTCCGCTGGAGCACTCCCGACGTGGACATGCCTCTCTACAACGTGACCGCTCCATTCATCCGCATGATAGCCGGCTACACCGACTATACTCCCGGCGCAATGCGCAACGCCGCCCGCCCCGACTTCCAGCCCGTCTACAACAACTCCATGTCCATGGGCACGAGAGCGCACCAGGTGGCCCTCTACACGGTCTATGACTCCCCTCTCACCATGCTCTGCGATTCCCCGACCATGTATGAGGCCGAACAGGAGACCCTCGACTACCTCAAGTCCCTCCCCAGAATCTATGAAGAGGAGAAGGTTCTCTGCGGCGAAATGGGCGAATACATCGTCGTGGCAAGACGCGCAGGCAGCGACTGGTATGTCGCCGGACTCACATCCTGGAAGGGAAGGGAACTCAGCCTCGACCTCGGCAAGCTCGGTCTCGCCGGGACATGGAACGTGACCCTCTTCCGTGACGGCGCGAACGC
>CAVIVH010000051.1:3844-8057 GCA_963646185.1 bacterium
GACTACAAGGTTGAAAAATTCTCCTGGAACGGAAACGCTGTGACCGTGAAGCTTGCATCCGGCGGCGGTTTCTCAATGAAACTCAACAAATAAAACATCACAACCATGAAACGTATTCTTATGATTGCGGCGGCTGTTCCCGCCCTGGTCCTGCTCACTGCGGCAGACAAGAACGCGCAGCCTGCGGGCTACCCGATAGACCCGGTCAAGTTCACCTCCGTGAAAGTAACCGATTCATTCTGGGGCCAGAGACTCAAGGCCTCCAGAGAAGTAACGATTCCCCTGGCCTTCAGCAAATGCGAGGAGACCGGACGTTATGACAATTTCGCCCAGGCAGCCGAGCAGATGCATGCAGACCACAATCTCGGCTACGAAGTCAAGGGATATTCCTTCGACGACACCGATGTCTACAAGACCATCGAGGGCGCAAGCTATGTCCTGCAGCTCTATCCTGATGCAAAGCTGGACAGCTATATCGACAGCGTGCTCACAATCGTCGCATCGGCGCAGGAGCCTGACGGATACCTCTACACTGCCAGGACCAAGAACCCCGAGCACCCTCACGAGTGGGCCGGCGAGCACAGATGGGAAATGGTCGAGGACCTCAGCCATGAGTTCTACAACCTCGGTCACATGGTGGAGGGCGCAGTGGCGCACTACACCGCCACCGGCAAGACCAACTTCCTGGACATCGCAAAGAAATATGCCGACTGCGTCGTGAAGGCCATCGGTGACGGTCCCGACCAGGTGGTCAGGGTTCCCGGACACCAGATTGCCGAGATGGCTCTCTGCAGACTCTATCTCGCCACCGGCGAGAAGAAGTATCTCGACCAGGCCAAGTTCTTCCTTGACAAGAGAGGCACCACCTCCATCCGTCAGGAATACAGCCAGTCCCATCTGCCCGTCCTCGAGCAGGACGAGGCCGTGGGCCATGCCGTGCGCGCAACCTATATGTATTCCGGAATGGCCGACGTGGCCGCTCTCACCGGTGACAAGGACTACATCGCAGCCATCGACCGCATCTGGAACAACATAGTGTCCAAGAAGCTCTACATCACCGGCGGCATCGGAGCCACCAACAACGGCGAAGCCTTCGGCGAGAACTATGAGCTCCCGAACATGACCGCATACTGCGAGACCTGCGCCGCCATCGGAAACGTCTATGTGAACTACAGGATGTTCCTCCTCCACGGAGACTCCAAGTACTATGACGTGCTCGAAAGGACTCTCTACAACGGACTCATCTCCGGCGTGTCCCTCGAAGGCGACGGATTCTTCTATCCCAACCCTCTCGAGTCCGCAGGCCAGCACAGCCGCAGGCCCTGGTTCGGATGCGCATGCTGCCCTTCCAACATATGCCGCTTCATCCCTTCGGTGCCCGGATATATCTATGCAGTGAAGAACAGCGACCTCTATGTGAACCTCTACATGTCCAACACCCTCACCCAGAAGGTCAACGGCAAGGACGTGGTCCTGAGGCAGGAGACCGGATATCCCTGGAACGGCAACGTGAAGATCACCATTGACAGGAACGATGCCAAGAACTTCTCCGTGAAGCTCCGCATCCCCGGATGGGTCAGAGGCAACGTCACTCCCGGCGACCTGTACACCTACAAGGACAACCAGCACCTCTCCTACAGCGTGAAGGTCAACGGACAGGCAGTCTCCTCGATACTCGAGAACGGCTACTTCACCGTGAACCGCACATGGAAGAAGGGTGACGTGATCGAGCTTCATCTCGACATGGAGCCCAGAGTCGTCGCCGCCAACGAGAACGTGGCCGCCGACAAGGGCCGCGTGGCCATCGAGAAGGGCCCCATCGTGTACTGCGCCGAGTGGCCGGACAACGAGGGATTCTCCGTGAGGAGCCTGCTCCTTTCCAAGAAGCCCGAAATGAAGGTGGTCAGCCGTCCCGACCTGCTCTACGGTCTCGACCAGATCAAGACCAAGGCCCAGGCATTCAGCGAAAAGGACGGAAAGCTCAGCGTCAAGGACGTTGACCTCACCCTCATCCCCTACTATGCATGGTGTCAGAGAGGTTCCGGCGAGATGACCGTGTGGATTCCCGACGAGCTTTCCGCAGTGGCCCCCGAGACCGAGGAAAAGCCTTTCTGGATGAGTCATGAATATTAACAGACGCGAAATATGAAGAGCAAAAAAACATTGCTCGCGACTTTTGTGACGGTTTCCCTGCTTGCTTCGGCATGCGGGGAAAAGTCCGTTATTACGAAGTCCGGGCTCGACCCCGAGAATTTCAAATCAGAATATGAGGGCCAGCCGACCGCCCTCTACACCCTGACCAACAAAAACGGCATGGAGGTGTGCATCACCAACTATGGCGGCAGGATAGTCTCCATAATGGTTCCCGACCGCAACGGCGAGTTCAAGGACGTGGTCCTGGGATTCGACAAGGTCTCGGACTACTTCCCGGAGAACCACCAGACCGACTTCGGCGCCGCCATCGGACGCTATGCCAACCGCATTGACAAGGGGCACATCACCGTGGACGGCAAGGAGTACCAGCTCCCGCAGAACAACTTCGGCCACTGCCTCCACGGAGGCCCCCAGGGCTGGCAGTACAAGGTCTATAAGACCGTAGAGGCCGCTCAGGACCACCTCAAGCTGGAGATGGACTCCCCCGACGGAGACATGAACTTCCCCGGAAGCGTGACCGCCTATGTGACCTATTCCCTGACCGATGACAACGCCATCGACATCCGCTACGAGGCCACCACGGACGCTCCAACCATCATCAACATGACCAACCACTCCTACTTCAACCTTTCCGGCGAGCCCGGGAAGTATCCGGTCACGGAGCACGTCATGTACATCAATTCCGGCAACATCACCCCCATCGACGAGACCAGCATGACCGACGGCAGCTTCCGCCCCGTGGAAGGCAACGCGTTTGACTTCAGGACGGCCAAGGAGATCGGCAAGGACATCAACGACACCACCGACGTCCAGATTGTCAACGGCAAGGGATATGACCACAACTGGGTGCTCGACACCGGCCGCGACGACACCGTCCTAGCCCTCGAGCTCTACAGCCCCGCCAGCGGAATCGTGATGAAGGAATACACCGACGAGCCCGGAATCCAGGCATATACCGGAAACTATCTCGACGGCACTCTGACCGGCAAGAACGGCGTGGTCTATGGCTACCGCTCCGGCATCGCCCTCGAGTCCCAGAAGTATCCCGACTCGCCCAACAAGCCCGACTGGCCCTCACCCTACCTCAACCCCGGCGAGACCTACACCAGCCACTGCGTATTCGCCTTCTCCACCAAATAGCACACTTACATGAATTCTATATCACAAGCATTACAGCAGTCGGGATTCCAGGCGATAGACCTGATCATAGTCCTGATTTACCTGGCGATTCTGATTGCTCTCGGCCTGTTCCTCGGAAGGGACAAGAAGGGTGAGCAGAAGAGCGCCAGCGACTACTTCCTCGCCGGAAACACCCTCACATGGTGGGCTGTCGGAGCATCTCTGATAGCCGCCAACATCTCGGCCGAGCAGTTCATCGGAATGTCCGGAACCAGCTATGCCGACGGAATCGCCACCGCAGCCTATGAGCTGATGGCCGCTGTCACCCTGATCGTGATCGGAAAGTTCCTGCTTCCCATCATGCTCAAGAGAAAGATCTTCACCATTCCGCAGTTCCTGCGCGAAAGGTACAATGACGGCGTGGGGCTCGCATTCTCCATCCTCTGGCTCTTCCTCTATGTGTTCGTGAACCTGACTTCCGTGGCATGGCTAGGAGCCCTGGCCATCGAGCAGATTCTCGGCCTCCAGGGCGTAAGCCTCGCAATCGGAGGATTCACGATTTCCATGAGAATGGTCATAATCTTCGCCCTGTTCATAATCGCGGGTGTCTATTCCATCTACGGAGGTCTGGCATCGGTCGCATGGACCGACGTGCTCCAGGTCACCTTCCTCGTGGGCGGCGGACTCGTGACGGCCTTCTTCGCCCTCAAGTCTGTGGGCGGTGACGCCGGATGGCTCGCCGGACTCGGCAACCTCTACACCGACCTCACCACGGGAGACCATCTCAACGACAGCCATCTGCACCTGGTCATCCAGGAAAGCCACAACGCCTCGGCCTTCGCCAACGTACCCGGCATCGCAGCCGTCGTGGGCGGCGTATGGCTCACCAACCTCGGCTACTGGGGATTCAACCAGTACATCATCCAGAAGGGACTTGCCG